>NVRF01000051.1 GCA_002400775.1 Gammaproteobacteria bacterium | reverse complement strand
GTTTGCCCGGGCCTTCAGGATCCTCTCCAGATGGCTTGGGTTTTTGCCAGGGCAGCGATTCCTTACGCTGATTTGGAGATGGAGGCTCCGGCACTTCAGCTCTGTTATATTTTTTTTTCACGGCTGCCTTTTTGTTATTTGTTAGCAACGTTTGGTTAATTCTAAACCAGATATCTACGTTCTGCTGCTACCTGGGTGACAGCAACTTGGTAATGTTAGCTTCATCATCGCATTATAATTAAAACACAGTAACAGCCTGGTTTTTATGATTAAGAAACGGACACATGGAATAACCCTATGAATAACTGGGAAGCACTGGAAGGATCACCGCGGCCAATGGGTGTCAGCTTTGTCGCGTCACAACAAGCCTGGAATTTCGCCCTGTATTCCAAGCACGCTAGCGCCGTTACGCTGCATCTATACCAGCAAAGCGATACAGAAAACCCGGTTTACAGTTATCAGTTCAAACCACTACTGAATAAATCAGGACGTGTCTGGCATTGCCGTATTTCAGTAGCAGCCGCAGCGAGTGCGCATTACTACGCCTACCAGGTCAATGGCCCGGTCAATCCCGCGCAAGGCCAGCGCTTTGATTCAGAGAAAACCCTGCTCGACCCCTATGCCCGTGCGGTGCATTTTCCATCGGGTTTCGACCGCTTGGCAGCTATCGGACCCGGCGCCAACGCCGGTAAAGCACCGCTTGGGCTTATCCCTATCAACCACGGGAATAATACCCAGCCTGAAACGCAAAAACCACAGCACACTCATGACGCCGTTATCTATGAACTGCATGTAAAAGGTTTTACCCGGCATACCAGTTCTGCAATTGATACTGCAAAACGTGGCACATTTTCAGGGCTGGCCAAGAAGATTCCGTATCTAAAATCACTGGGGATTACCGTAGTGGAACTGATGCCGGTGTTCCAGTTTGACCCACAGGAAAATGACTACTGGGGTTATATGCCATTAAGTTTTTTCGCGCCCCACCATCTGTATGGCCAGACTGATTCGCCTGCTGCCTTACTGGATGAATTCAGGGCGATGGTCAAGGCCTTTCATCAGGCTGATATCGAGGTCGTTCTCGATGTCGTGTTTAATCATACGGGCGAAGGTAACGAGAACGGCCCGACCTACAGTTTTCGCGGCATCGATAACACGACCTACTACCTGCTCGAAAACGACCACCGGCGTTACCACAATGATGCTGGCACCGGTAACGTGCTGCACACGGCTAACCGCCATGTTCGCAGTATGGTGCTGGACAGCCTGCGCTATTGGGTCAACGAGATGCATGTAGACGGTTTCCGTTTTGATCTCGCCTCAATTTTTACTCGCAGCAGCGATGGCTCCGTAAACCTTGAAGATGCACCGATCATCTCGGCCATTCGTTCAGACCCTGACCTTGCCAACATACGTTTAATCGCCGAAGCCTGGGACATTTCCAGCTACCAGTTAGGACGCAGCTTTCCCGGCATCAGCTGGCAACAATGGAACGGACAGTTTCCTGATGACGTCCGCCGCTTTATCAGAGCTGATTGCGGGATGATAAATTCACTTATGCAACGGCTTTACGGCAGCGATGACTTATTTCCGGATTCGCTGATGGATGCCTATCACCCCTACCAGAGCGTCAATTACATCACTTCACACGACGGCTTTACACTTTATGACCTGGTCGCCTATAACCACAAACACAATGAAACAAACGGCCATGGCAACAGTGACGGCACCGATTGTAATTATTCCTGGAACTGCGGCTGGGAAGGTGATAACGCCGTACCTGACGCCGTTATGCGCTTGCGCAAGCGCCAGATTAAAAACTTCTGCTGCCTGTTACTGCTGGCCAATGGCACACCGATGATTCGCGCCGGTGACGAATTCATGCAGACTCAGTCGGGCAATAACAACCCCTATAATCAGGACAATGACATCAGCTGGCTGAACTGGAAACTGCTTGACACCAACCAGGATATTTTCTGTTTCTTTCAAAAAATGATTGCCTTTCGCAAAGCACACCCGTCGTTAGGACGCAGCCGTTTCTGGCGCGATGATGTGCAGTGGTTTGGCGTCGGACCGGAGGTCGATCGCAGTGATAACTCACATAGCTTGGCCTACTACCTCAATGGCGCTTCACAAGATGATCAGGATATTTATGTCATGATCAACGCCTGGCACAACGACCTTGTTTTTACTATCCGGCAAGACTCGATAAACGGCTGGCAACGTGTTATCGATACCGCCCGGGAAAGTCCGCATGACATTGCAGAACCGGGGCAGGAAATGCCGCTCCATGGCTTGAGCTATAACGTCAAAGCACGCTCAGTCGTAGTATTACTAAAATAGACTATGCAATAACGCAGGTCGGCCCATAAAAAAATCATCATCGATAAATTTTTCGATCACGCGACGGAGGAGCGAGATGCTCTGATTAAACAAAAATATGACAAAATAAACAACGAAAACATCCTCAAAGTAGCGCACGATAATCAGGCGAGGATTGGCTGTAAAGGTGGCTCTAAATATTGGTATGGCTACAAAAAACATGTCAGCGTTGATATGCGATCTGGCTTGATAAATAAGGTTGCGGTGAGCCCCGCTAACCTCACCGATGCGCAAGGTTTCCGCCATATTTGTCCCAGTGTAGGCGCAGTTTATGCGGATAAAGGCTATTGTGTTAAGAGCGCAAAGCAAGCTACTAGAAGAAAGAATGTTCATCTTTATGCCATTTAAAAGAACAACATACAAGGTAAAAATCGTGATCTTGATCGCTGGATAATTGGCATCAGAAGCCTCTATGAACGTGTGTTTTCGCAGCAAAGGCGCAGGGTTAGATATTGCGGCATTGCTAAAAACCAGTTTGCCGAATTTATGAGTGCCATTTGCTTTTATATGAAAAGAATTCTCGTGCTGGAAGAGCGACTTACAGGATAATTGCCTCTAAAATCAGGTTATTTACTCAAAATGGGCGCTCAATACTAATTTGATTGCGGTTTACTACGCGGTCTTTGGTTGCAAATATACAGCACACCCATAATGCAACAGTCCCATAACGCACAACGACGAGATGAAATTACATTTTCTGTCTGTGCAGCAATCATCATTGCCTTGGCCATGACACGAGAAGGAACTGAAATTTATCTCTATCTTACGGGTGCATTAAGTCAACCAGAATTTTTACTACCCACACTAAGCGGTAGTACAATTGGTGAGGGTATTGGTATGAGTATTGGCGTTTTTCTCTATTTTGGACTAACCGCACTAACAGGCAAAAGGGGCTCACTACCGGCTTGGTGTTGTTAGCGCTCATAGCAGGCAATATGGCCGCACAAGCGACTTTACAATTAACTCAGGCCAACTGGCTGCCGACAACCTCCGTGCTATGGAATACATCTGGCTCGCTGCCAGCAACGATCTATTATTCGTCGGCTAATATATGGGCTAATTGGTTACGAGGCAACGCCTTCACTATTAAATTTTTGTAACTATTCAGTACAAAAAAGCATAAATAAAGCTTGACAGGTTTTTCGTGAAATTATCAAATTTCAATGCCACGTCACAAGACACAATAAATGTTGCACGAGCAGGTACCATAGATCGCTGTAAAGCACCTCAAACTTCAAATATTCATACCTCGGTGCAAAGTGATTAATTTAGCTGGAGATCGCCTCTCAAGAAGGGAAAATCTGATCTAAAAACTCAAGGTACACTAGCTAATCGTTTGGTGATTAGCAGGGGTATTATTTTGACGTTAAAAGACGTTGATGTTGAATCGACAATAAAAAAAGTAAAGCAACTTCTCGAAGAAGAAAAAGACTTGTCACCTGCGCTAAAGTCAATGATCGAAATGCTCATTTTGATTGTCACCCTGCTGGTTAATCGGTTAGGCCTGGACAGTCAAAACAGCAGCAAACCACCTTCAACAGATCCAAATCGTAAGCGCACAAGTAAAAATAAAAAAAACAAGAAAGCGGGTGGGCAACCCGGGCACAATGGCTCAACACTCGAGAAAGTTGAAAAACCTGACAAGGTCAAAACGCTACACATCGATAAAAGAACGTTGCCACGAGATCATCAATATCATGAGGTGGGGTTTGAGTCACGCCAAGTCATCGATTTTGAGGTCTCCACCATCGTCACGGAATACCGAGCCCAGAACCTAGAAGATGGAAATGGGAAGAAATATGTTGCTCCTTTCCCCGAGAACGTGACTCGGCCAGTTCAGTATGGTGCTAACCTGAAAGCTAATGCCGTATACATGTCCCAATTTCAGTTGATTCCTTATAAGAGAATACAGGATCATTTTAATGATCAGATGAATATAGCGATCAGCGCTGGTACGCTCTTCAATAGTAACAAGCAAGCGTACGATTCATTAGCACGCTTTGATAAAATAGCGATCAATAAACTGGCTCGATCCACTTTATTGCATGCTGATGAAACTGGTATCAATGTGGGTGGTAATCGGATCTGGTTACATTCTGCATCGAATGAGTTATGGACTTACTTTCATCCGCACTCAAAAAGGGGTGCCGAAGCGATGGATGCCATTGGTATATTACCGAAATTCAACGGCATACTGTGTCATGATCATTGGAAGCCTTATTTCCAATACAGCTGCGCCCATGCCCTCTGCAACGCGCATCACTTAAGAGAGCTGGAACGCGCCTGGGAGCAAGATAAGCAAGCCTGGGCTAAGCAGATGAAAGTCTTACTTGAGGAGATAAACAAATCGGTGCATGATGCGGGCGGTCAATTATCGGCTACTGATGCTAAGCGATATCGAAAAAAATACAAAGCACTGCTACGTAGAGCAGAAATAGAATGCCCCGCCCCCGATGAGACAAAACGGATTAATAAGCGTGGCAGAATGAAGCGATCAAAAGCAAGAAATCTACTTGAGCGGCTCATTGTCTACGAGCAGAATGTGCTACGGTTTATGGAAACAAGAAGAGAGCGTTCAAAATTCTATGTCAGGTTAATTTAGATTTCCAGTACGCCATCTAAGCGGCCTTCAAAATAAATATCTAGTTGGGACAATGCCTGGCTCCAGTTTTGGATGGGCATCGTCCATTTCTCTGTGGCATTTAATATGCCAGCATACAATAATTTTAACAAGCTATTTTCGTTAGGGAATGCGCCTTTGGTTTTCGTCAGTTTGCGGAACTGGCGGTGTATAGCTTCAACTGCATTGGTGGTATAAATGATTTTTCGTATTGGCTCAGGGTATTTAAAGTAAGCTGATAAATTGTCCCATTTATTGCGCCAGGACTTGATGACAATCGGGTAGAGGTTTCCCCATTTCGCTTCTAGCTCATCCAAAGCTGCTTCAGCCGCTTCCTTGCTAGTCGCACGGTATACCAACTTTCAATCGGTCATAAAGGCTTTTTGATTCTTGGAAGCAACATACTTCATCGAGTTGCGGATTTGATAGATAATGCAAAGCTGGATTTCTGTTTTGGGGAAAATGCTGGCAATGGCTTCGGGGAAACCGCTAAGACCATCAATGCAAGCAATAAGAATATCCTCAAGCCCGCGATTTTGAAGCTCTGTCAGGACGCTTAACCAGTAGCTGGCACTTTCATTGTCCGATAGATAAATACCTAAAATTTCCTTTTCTCCATCAACCGTTAGCCCCAAGAGGGTGTAAATGGCTTTGCTGATATAACGGCCTTCTTCCCGAATTTTATAATGAATGGCATCCATCCAGACGATGGGGTAAACACTGTTTAACGGTCGTTGTTGCCAGGCTTCTAATTCAGGTATCAGTTGATCCGTAATCGCTGTGATAGCACCAGTTGATACATCTATACCGTACATATCATGGATATGATATTTCATATCACGGTAACTCATACCGTGGCTGAATAATGACAATACTTTACGATCGATTTCTGGAGTGAGTTGTGTTTGGTTCTTTTTGATTAACTGCGGCTCGAAGCTGCCAGTACGATCTCTTGGTGCGTTGAGTTTAAAACTACCAAAGCCAGTTTTAATCGTTTTAGACCCTTTGCCATTCTTTCTGTTGGGCTCAGTACTGTTGGCTAAGTGATGATCTGGTTCTGCTGTGATCGCCGCTTCGGTAAGCTGCTTAATCAACGGCATTAATACACCGTCTTTACCGGTTAAATCTTTGCCTGCTTGTAAGTCTTTCAGGGCTTCTTCAAAATTAAATGTGTTGGACATTAGTCACTCCTTAATGCTCGCGCATTGATTTTAGTGGAATGACACAGATTTTTGAACACTACCGTTGCTTTCGCTCTGAGCAAGGCGCAAGCGTGTTTAGCCGCATCCGGGGCTACATATCATCGGTCAGAAAGCAGGGACATAATGTCTTCAATGCGTTGAGTGATGCATTTGAAGGTTCCGCTCTTGC
>NVRF01000050.1 GCA_002400775.1 Gammaproteobacteria bacterium | reverse complement strand
TTGTTTTCTGAAGTCATGCTGCTTTCCTTGGTGGTGGAGAAAACGGCACGGTAACAGTATGAAGAATGGAATTTTAGATGGGGTTTACCGATCGCTTACTAATGTGTACAGTTTTACTTGACCACTACACTTCGTAACATTAAGGGTTATGGTTGGAATCACAAGCGCGTGTACCGCATTTACAGGGAGTTAGAGTTAACTCTACGCATCAAGCCTAAACGTCGTATTAAGCGGGACAAGCCCGAGGCACTGAGTGTGCCTGACGCGATAAACCAAGCCTGGTACCCCAAGGGCAGGCTTTGCGCTTGATGGACTTTATGAGTGATTCTTTAACGGATGGTCGCAGCTTTCGTACTTTTAACGTGCTTGATGATTTTAATCGAGAAGGTCTGGGTATTGATGTTGATTTGTCTTTGCCGAGTGCGCGAGTCATTCGCTCATTGGAGCAGATCATTGAGTGGCGAGGAAAGCCACTTGCGATCCGATGTGATAATGGCCCTGAATATATTAGCCAAACACTCAAAGACTGGACGATGAAACATCATATTACGTTACTTTATATTCAGCCAGGCAAGCCGACACAAAATGCTTACATTGAACGATTTAACCGAACGACCAGACATGAATGCTTGGATTTGCACCTTTTTGAATCGATTGAACGTAAGCGCAAACAAACCACAGGGTTACGCCTCAATACTTCATCTGATCCTGATGAATAACGCTGGGATGAAAAATAGCCGTAGATCAGCAAATCCTGGCGCTCTCAACTGGCAAAATCTGTATACCCTGTTTAACTACCCACAGGATACACGAAAATCCATCTACACAACGAACGCGATTGAATCACTGAACAATGTTGTTCGCAAAGCCATAAAAAAACGAAAACTCTTTCCAACCGATGATTCGGCAAGAAAGGTTATCTATTTGGCAACGCAGAAAGCTTCAAAAAAATGGAGCGCGCTGATTGGGTTTGAAGAACGTTTAACTGATTACATTTAGCCATGACAGTTACACAGAATAATTTACAGTCTCGAAAAGTCATAGCGCATAAACGCAAGTCTTACAGTTTTTGTGTAGCCCCACAGCTAATCGTAGAGAGAAAACTCTTCACGTATTTTTGCACTCACACGAGAACCTCGATATATAAGCCTAATAATCTTTCGCTTAAATCCAATATTGTTCGTGAGGATGCTACGATTTTCACCTGTGTTAATCTTATAAATGGCTGCTTTAAATGGAAATGGCTTTAGTGGGGTGTTCCTCTCTTCAAACAAGCCTTTAAAGAAAGTATGCGTAGCCAGTACTGGGTATTTTTTATTGTCATAGTCTTTGATGCTCTGTGGTAAATCCTCTACTGGGCAATACATGACGGCACACGTACCGCATAGATTGTAAAATTTTGGGGCAAAAGTAATTCTCTTCGCTTTCTCATCATATTCGTACCCTGTATTTGCATAGTAACCGACTTGACCACCACTTTCATTGACGAGACGAGAAACCTTATTGCTCACCAAATCATCAGCATCCACTGGCATGATGAAACCACCGCCAAGCTCACGAATGCGTATACACATGGCGTGAATCTTATTCCACTTATCCATCCCTGTCCCTTTAGTATGCCGTTCTTCCAGCTCCACCACAATAATCTCTATTCTTTCGTCAGCAGGGTGCTCAGGAATATCAGTACAGGCAACAATTACTTTAAAGTTAGGATCCTGCTGACTTAGAATGGATTTTAGTGTCATATTAAAATCGGACACAACCTTAGCCCAATTATTAGAAGACTTCCTGGAGCGCAATGGCACAATAAAATATAACATCAATCTTTCCTCTTCGTTCGACTTGTAGCAGTAATCATTTTCTGGCAACTAATTATACCTAATTTTAAGGGAACCTTAACTCCGAAAAATTAAAACTTTACGATTTAAAAAGCATATCATAGGCACTTAAAAGTCTAGGCGCCTCATGCTCCCAAGACAAAGTTTCTTCTATGCGCTTTCTTCCAAATTCCCCCATAACCTCTCTTCGTTCTGGGTTATCGAGCAATTCAACTATTTTTCTTGCCATGTCCTCAGCATCATTTTTCAACGCATACAATGAGGCCTCCTGTGCTGAACACCTACCTTCAGCCAGATCAAACTGAACAACGGGCTTACCCAGCGCCATATATTCCATGATCTTATTCATTGTCGACTTATCATTCATTTCGTTGGCAACATCTGGGTTGACGCAGACATCTGCTGTATTGAGCATTTCAAGCATGTCTTTGTCTGGCACGCGCCCTGTAAAAGTCACGTACTCGGAAACCTGAAGCTCTTCTGCATAACATCGCATCTCGTCTAATGAAGTGCCACCACCGACCAAACCGAAATGTACGTCTTTGCGACCTATCTCATAGACTATGTGTCTCGCCGCTCTTAGGAGATAATCTATCCCTTCTTGCTTTCCCATCACTCCAACATAGCCAACCAAATATTTTCGGCCTTGCTTAAGTGATTCGACCGGCGGCATAATTCTGAGTCGGTCTAATTTTGGCCCACTGCGAACCACAAAAACTCGCTCCTCTGGCATTCCACCACGCTCTATTGCGATCTTTTTATAAGACTCATTCGTTGCTATAGATACGTTCGCGGTTTTAAATGTCCATCTCTCCCAAGCCAACATGACTTTATAAAAAAAATCCCGCCGACCAAACTTGGCTTCATATAGTTCTGGGTTGATATCATGATGATCAAACAGAAATTTCTTGCCGAACAGCTTAAAGAACCCTCCTATTAAGAAAATATTGTCTGGCGGATTGCAGGCATGAATCACGTCAAACCCGCGAGTTAACAGCACGCGACAGGCAAGCGAAAACTGCCAAAACAACGCAATCGTATACTCCAGTAAATACCCCAGTGCGCCCTCTGCTTCAAGAGGCAAGCTATGTCTGTAAATATGCACCCCATCGATTAACTCATACTTTTCTTCATAGCCTTTCCCGACTGGGCAAATTATAGACACCTCGTAACCGGCACCATGTAAGGTAGTCGCCTCTTGCCAAACACGTCGATCAAACGGCGATGGCAAATTTTCGACTATGAACAGAACACGTCGTGTTTTACCAGCATATGCCGTCATATCGACCTGCCTGACTTTTTTCTGGAGTTATACGAACCAGGTCAACAATCACATGGTTATCCTTCAAGCGATCAAATATAGTGGCAAACTCTTTATCCCCGTTACCAATCACTATCGTTTCAGCATGTTCTAATACGTCATCAATACTATCGGCCATCAATTTAGATATATGGGGAATTTGATTCATTATATAATCGCGATTGGCGCCAACTAATTTCGCTATATTCACATTTTTGTCGTATAACTTTAAGTCGTACCCTTTCCCTAGCAACCGTTCAATCAACTCAACAATTGGGCTTTCACGCAGATCGTCTGTCCCCGCCTTAAAGCTAAACCCAAGTATGCCAATTTTCTTGTTGGCTTTTTCCGTCACCATTTTCAAGCCTTTTTCAACCTGAATTTTGTTGCTAGCCATGATTGAATTGATAATCGGCACATCGACATCTAAACTGTGCGCCTTATAAGCTAAAGCTCGAACGTCTTTAGGTAAACACGAGCCGCCAAATGCAAAACCGGGTTTCATATAATACGGAGAAAGGTTCAACTTGGTGTCTTTGCAGAAAATGTCCATTACGGCATGCCCGTCGATTCCAACCGCTTTAGAGATATTTCCTATTTCGTTGGCGAAACCTACCTTCAACGCATGCCACACATTATCACTGTACTTAACCATTTCAGCGGTACGAACATCTGTCTTTATCAACGGCGCGTCTAGTTTTTCATAGATACTTGCCAACATATCGCCGCTCTTAGAGTCGGTCTCACCAATCACGGTTTTTGGTGGGTTATAAAAATCGTAGACAGCTGTTCCCTCACGCAAAAATTCAGGGTTGTTACATACACCAAACCCAACGCCCGCAGTTTTTCCGGACGCGTCTTCCAGCGTTGGTATCACTACATCAGTCATCGTGCCTGGCAGCATAGTACTGCGCGCTACAACAACGTGGAATGCGTCTTTTTGCCTGATCGCCTCGCCGATTTGCTCACATACACTTCTGACATATTTAAGATCTAACGCACCGTTCAATAAACTAGGTGTCCCAACGCAGATAAAGGACATATCGCTATTGTTAACCGCATCTTGTATATCTGTAGTCGCCCGCAATGTTCCAGCTTTAACCGCATTGGCAACTATATCTCCGATTTCATCCTCAATAACCGGAGTCTGGCCACTATTGATGAGATCCACTTTTGGTTGATAAGGATCCACACCAATTACTGTATGCCCCTCCTTTGCCAGACAACCCGCCGATACTGCTCCGACGTAGCCAAGACCAAAAATACTTATTCTCATGGTTATTCCTCGCTTAACACTCCATCACACACCCAATCCCCGAGGGCTTACATCTAGAGCTATTCAGGAACCTCCCAATAACTCTTCATATAAACTCAAATATCTTTTCGCCGACTGCTCGAGAGTAAACGACTTCATCACTGTATCGCGAGCCGCAGCGGATAAAGATTTCCTGCGTTTACTATCTTCTAGCACCCAAAGCAGCCCCTTCGTTAAATCATCAACATCAAAAGCACCAGCCAGATACCCATTAACTTTGTGCGAAATCATATCTGGCATACCGCCGATATTAAATGCGACAACAGGCGTACCGCAAGCAAGGGACTCAAGCACGGTATTCGGCAAATTATCTTCAAGCGACGGTGCCACAAAGACATCCGCAGCCGCATACACAAGCGCCAGACTGATTTCATCGGCCAGCACTCCAAGATAATGAGTTTTCATAAAGGACTCACCCTCTCCAGAAGACGCTCCAAATACGATCAATTCATAATCGGCCAGATTCACCTGCTTCTCAAACTTTTTAATAGCATCAACTAACAAGTGATAGCCCTTTCTCTTATCGCTGGTGGCGGAACCGGCGCCAAAGAGAATTAATTTTTTATCTTCCGGTAGCCCCAAAACATTCCTGGCAACACGATGATCCATTGGGTGATATCTTTCATGATCGATACCGTTAGGCAAAATCTCTACCCTAAAATCCTTGAATAGTGCACTCTCACTGGCGCAACAAGCCATCCACTTACTTGGGGCGGCTATAGTCAACTTTTTTGCCAAGTGAGACCAGGACTTCTTTTTCCTTGCCCATATCCAACGATGAATATCTAACTTCTTTTCGTCTGGCGGACGATTTTTTGCAGAATACCCCTCCTTATATCTGGTGCTGTCACCAACATAATGCTCACCTCCAGAAAATGCCCACATGTCATGTAGTGTCCAGATCATTGGTTGCTCGAACTTTGCCAAAGTCGCAATTGACATAAAACCATCATTCACCCAATGGAGATTCAAAATATCCGGGGGATTCTTTTTAATTCGATGAATCAGCCTGTCAGGAACCCAGGATGCCGAGACCCTGTCCATATCAATACTTGAAAAGCGCCCTGGCACCATGTCCAGCAACGGCGTCAATTTTGCCATGACCTTATCAAAGATGCCCACTGCCCCAACAATAGATTTGTCCTTGTCACGCTGACTATTCACTAACATTATAGACTCGGCATTAAGCTGTATCAGCCCTCGATGCAGCCTATATGCAGCGATGCCAGCACCACCAAGCTGAGCCGAACTACTAACTTGTAATATTTTCATACCATTAAACTGCGGATTTCAGTCATAAGTGCGCCACATTGAAACAGTTGGGCCAGAGAGTACACTCACTGGTCGACTAAAACACAATGAGAGAAGACTTATGACAAAGCCCTATGCCCATCTGACCCAAGAAGAACGATACCAGATTTATGCCTATAAGAAAGCTGGATTTTCCAATAAATTATAGGGTCTGCCCCAGATAATACAATTTTTTGTATTATCTGGGTATGAGAAAAAGTAGACTGAGACCTTTGCACGACACTGCTATTCAGCAGCCAATTTTTAGTTTTGCATTTTTCGAGGACTATCGCTCAAAAACAACCATTTTATAAAGGTATTTAGGCGAGGAAATGCTTTTTCTTCCCCGTTTTACCTTTTTCAGGCATCACTTGCACCGATAAAACTGGCACACGCCTGTCGAATCGATACACCTCGCTTAATATTATGGGCCACCCACATCAATTCAAACCGTGTGCGGTTTCGTGACAACCCAAGGTAACGRGCTTTCGCCATCCCGTAATGTAATTTCAACACGCCGAATACTCGCTCTACCGTACATCGAACCCCAGCGTGTATGCGGTTAAAACATTTGTCTTTATCTGACAGAGGGCGGCTCCGGTAAGCGCGTTTTATGACKCTACTTTTAATGCCWCGGCTGGATAACCCATCTTCATGGGCCTCGCTTAAGTAMGCGCTGTCGGCGTAGACCGCTGRCTCTTTKCCWCTTAACAATTCAGTGAAGCCGTTAGAATCATGTAGGCTGCCTTGACTGTCGTCCGTCGCTTTTATGAATCCATCTTCATCAACATTGATATGCGCTTTGTCACCGTATGTACTTGTGCCAGCTTTATCGGTGCTTTTTCATTTTCCGTCAGAACCCGCTTTAACATTCCCGCACTTGGTGGCCCTTATTCAACAATTGTTCCACTACAGGCTGACCGGTCATGCCTGTCGCGCCCACTACGAGAATTTGTCCCACGTTCTTATCCTATGTTCAGCGATGTCCAATGGTTTACCGTTAA
>NVRF01000005.1 GCA_002400775.1 Gammaproteobacteria bacterium | reverse complement strand
GACCATTGTGACGGGTTTATATTTTGTGTGTAAGACATGAAATACCTCCTTTATAGCGGTGACCCTACATTAATTACAAAATTTCACAACAGAACCTAGTAGAATGAATGAGATTAAAAAAACTACATACAAAGACGCAACAGCATTTACCATCAAAGATGGTTCAACCATCCGCGAGTTAATGCACCCACAACATCACGCCGCGCAAAACCAAAGCCTCGCTGAAGCTATCGTGCCCGCCGGCACAACCACCTTATTACATAAACATCATCAGACAGAAGAGTTCTATCACATCCTCGAAGGTGAGGGCGAAATGGTGTTAGGTGATGAAAGGTTCAACGTCACTATTGGTGATACGGTCTGTATTAAACCCAACACCGCGCACCAAATTACGGCGTTAGGTGATAAAGAGCTACGCTTTATTTGTTCTTGCAGCCCTGCTTATTCACATGATGATACAGAGCTGTTGTAGAAAAGAAGGCTTATTTGGAAGTAAGGTAAACTCGATACGGAAATATTCATATATCAAAAATATGCCGATAGTGTCGCTACCTCGGTATTGATTTTATGGCATCCTTGCCAAAAATCGCCTCGCCAACGCGACAACTGATTCCTTTTGCACCCCAAGGACACGTAGCCCCGACCGCCCTGCGTCCGGCACGACTCCGTATAACATCGCTCATCCTTCGCTCGTTACACTCCGTCATGCCTTCCTCAATGGCTCTACGCCCACTCCTGTGCCAGACCCACCGATGCATTTCTCCATCACTCGCTAACGCTCCTCACTACGAAAGGGCAGGCGGCGTGGACTATCGGCGACTAACGGCCCTCGCTTCCAGGGCAATCGGGCTTAAATTTCCATGCCGATGACTCTGAGCAAGTAGGCATTATCCCAGCCAGCCTTTAACCGTTTTGTTTTAACACCGACCTTTGAGGTTTCCTCCCTTTTTATCAGGTTCAATGCGATATGCCTGATCACCGCAAGATTCGCGGCGCTGTGGCCTTTGCGCGCTCTGTTGCCGTCTTCATCAAAAGCCAGATCAAGTACCCAGTGTAAGGTGTTCTCAATGGCCCAGTGTGCCCGAACTGCGTGTTCGAGTTTGCCGGGGTTGTCCGCACTGAGGCTGCTGAGAAAATAGCGCGTCTCTTCGCTGACCTTATTGTCCGACTCTCTTTTGGCGGTGACAGCAATAATGCTTTGTAACCCCGGCCAGGTGTGGCGTTCTTTCAGCCACGCGATGTCGTCTGTTACACGCACTGTGCGTGTTTCAACGCGCCCATGTCCTCCATCGACTGTTTGCAGCGCGGGATCTGGCGATAGCGGGGGAGGTGAAATAGGTGGCAACCTCTTCGTGTAAACTGCCTTGATTCCCTTTTAAGCTCAACACGTAGTCACCTTCTTGCTGAATGATCTGCTGAGCTATTTTCTTCTGGCACCCCATCGCATCAATCGTGACCACGGCACCGGCAATATCTAATCGGGAGAGCAGTTTGGGGATCGCCGTGATTTCGTTGGACTTGTCATCTACTTTCACCTGCCCCACCACCAAGCTGTTGTGTTGCGCCCATGCACTGACCATGTGAATAGCGGCCTTTTTCGAAGCCTTATCGATACTGCGTCTTAAACACTTGCCATCAATGGCAATGATTTCACCTTCTGTCAGCTGAGCTAAATCCGCCACCCAACTGGAGAAGCATTCGCTAAATTGCTCGGTATCGATCGCTGCAAAAACATCGCCAAAGGTATCGTGGGAAGGAATGCCGTGGATTAATCCAAGCTGCTTGGTAAACCAATCTTCTTTGGCTTTGCCAAATTCTTCAACGGCCACCCAGTTATCCGCCCCACAAATAACAGCGCTCAGGGCGATAAAAAAAATATCCGGCAATTCATGATTCTTTTGTCTGTTGACTCGTGGGGCTTCTATGCTGGAAAAGTGGTGGAGTATCGAGGCCGTCGGTGGCTTTATCATGTGATACCATCCAAATGGTTAGCCTCAATACATCATTTAAACTCTATTTTCAAGACATTTTAAGCCCGATTGCCCTGCCCTCGCTTCGCTCTCCATGGCCGTTAGCGAGGGTTTTTGATATATGAGATCGATTAGTCAAAAATATCAAAGTAAGTGATGCTTGGCTAAGGAATGCTTTCCAGTCGAGTAAGCTATTACTGTGCGGGTTATGAATGGTTGTTTCCTCATAATCGGCGGGAAATAATCAAACGTTACCCGTAATGCGTTGTGCTCCATACAGGTTACGTTGGCTAATTTATGATTTTCTTAGCCGGACTGTCATTATCATAAATCAAGTGTCTTATTTTGAATAGTTGTATCTACTCTGAGTGGCAGCTTCAACCTCGAAGTGCATAACCACCTAAGCTGCAATTGCAGCCATGTGTTCTGCCTCTAATTTAGCCGGCGTTTTATATTCTGGTTTTTTTCTTGGTCGATCGTTAAGCTCAATGATAAGGGAAGACACATCATTCACGAGACTTTTTTGAGGTTCGTATTTTTTGGCCAGTATTGTCGTAAAAGGCCATTGGTGTTTTCATTCAATCCACGTTGCCATGAACTGTAGGGGTCTGAGAAATAGACCTGCGCATCCAGCGCTTGGGACATTAGCTCATGGTATGCGAACTCTTTACCGTTATCGCTTGTTAGTTGAATCCAAGAGTAATATAGATACTTATTTCATCCATAGAGATGTTTATGATACTCTNGGGGGGGGGATATGACAAGGTGTCAAAATTGTTCCCAGCGATAAAATTATGATCAATGCCAACCTAAATTCAGACTTTAGATTACTTCGTGAGAAAGCCAGTCTTTCAATTTCAGAGGTTGCTTTACTCATCGGAAAATCCGATCGTACCGTCCGGCGTTATGAAGCCAAAAATGGCTCAGGCACTGAGCCTCCGCGACTTGTACTTGAAGCACTGCGCCAAGCTGCTATTGAAAGATGCGTATGCGAACAGGATAGAGATAGTGCCTTTCGTTTCGTCGACCTTTTTGCCGGAATTGGCGGACTTAGAATTCCGTTCGAAGGGATTGGTGGTCAGTGTGTATTTACGTCAGAGTGGGATCGATTCTCCAGACAAACCTACGCGGCCAACTTCTCTGATGATGAGAATCATGAATTTGCCGGGGATATTCGGCCCTATGCCGAAGCGCCCAATCTAATGCCAGAGCACGATGTCCTGCTTGCAGGTTTTCCATGTCAGCCTTTTTCCATTGCAGGAGTGTCCAAGAAAAACTCGCTTGGCAGACCCCATGGTTTTTTGTGCGATACGCAGGGAACCCTTTTCTATGATCTTGCCAAAGTTATAAAGCATCACAAACCGCTAGCCTTCCTGTTAGAAAATGTGAAGAACCTTAAACGGCATGACGGTGGTAAAACTTTTGCCACAATCATGCATGTGCTCGAAGAAGAGCTTGGCTATGATGTTCATACGCGTGTGATCAGCTCTCATCCATGGGTTCCGCAAAAACGGGAGCGTATATTTATTGTCGGCTTCAGAGAGTCTTCGAAATTCAATTTTGATGATCTTGAAATACCTGAGAATCATCAGCCGGTTCTGGGAGATATTCTTGAGCCAAAGGTTGAGGATAAATACACCCTGACACCGAAGCTATGGAGCTATCTGAAGGGCTATAAAGAGAAGCACCAGAAAGCGGGCAACGGTTTTGGTTACTCAATCTTCGGGTCGGAGGATGTTACGCGTACATTGTCAGCGCGCTACTATAAAGATGGCTCAGAGATTTTGGTGGAACAGAAAGGCAAACGTCCCCGAAGACTGACGCCGAGAGAATGCGCGCGTCTGATGGGCTTTGAAACACCTGAGGGCTATGACTTTAAAATTCCCGTTTCAGATACACAAGCCTACAGGCAATTTGGAAATGCTGTAGTTGTTCCAGTGGTGCACACGGTCGCGCAAACCATGAAGCCCCATATCGATGAAGCTGTTTTCCTGCGGGGCGATCGCCCTACTCAGAAAGAACTCCTCCTGAGACAGGCTAGTGGTTGACATCGTTACACCGAAAGCTAGAAGCCAGATGATGTCAGGGATTAGAGGCACCAACACAAGGCCAGAGCTTATGCTTAGAAAAGGCCTTCACGCCTTGGGCTTTCGCTACAAAATTCACGACAAAAAACTGTCAGGCAAACCGGATATGGTTTTTCCTCGGTATAACGCAGTTCTGTTTGTAAATGGATGCTTCTGGCATGCACATGATTGCCACCTCTTCAAATGGCCAAAAACAAATATCACTTTCTGGCATGAAAAAATTACCGCTAACATTGAACGTGACAAGAAAAATACCAGACAATTAAAGGAAGATGGCTGGCGTGTCCTGCATGTATGGGAATGCGCGCTTAAGGGAAAAACAAAAATTAGCATAGACTTTATTCTGAAATCCTGCGCACTATGGTTAAGAGGTAATGAACTGGAAATGGATATTCGCGGGCGTGAATAAAGGACATTTATCAGAATATTTTGAAGGAGTTGGTATTAAAACAGTTTCTACTGTTGATGCTGAACTGAAATCTTCGAACCAACATGAGATTGGTACGACTGTGCCAATGCGAAAGTTTCTCGGAACTGATAAAGCGAGGTTTGAAGTGAAGTATATCTGGCTTAGTGATGAGCAGGAGACCATTAGCGACGTAGGATGGGCAACACATTATAATACGCGTGAAGGGAAACCTCGTTCCGCAGAGTACCGTCTTTACTATCCGTCAAATTCGGTCACTGAAATTATGTCCGCTGAAGATACGCTGTTTCTGGCTATTCGCCCGGATAAGACAATCCTGTTTATTGTGGTTCCAAAAGATAGCACTATACAAAATCAGCTCCTTTGGCTGTTCGGCTTGGAGCAGCAGCCCGGCAAGAGTTTTATTGTCCAGGATTTTGGAGAAGACCGTGATTCAAAACTGGATTTTGTTTCCCGTTTTATTCTTGATGAAATCGGAATCGAGTTTGAAGACCCCGATGCAAATTCACTGGATGCTATTATTGAACGATTCGGTTTAGTCTTCCCCAAAACCGCCGATTTTTCCGCACTTGCACGACTGACACTACCAGAGATTGATGCCAAGGATGGTGCTGATGCTGCGTTGCTTGCGTGGCTCAATCACGAAGAGGCTATGTTCAGGCGACTAGAAAAGAAAATCGTTTCTGGCCGGATATCAGAAGGCTTTATTGATGGCGATAGCGTAGATGTTGATGGCTTTATCAAATACTCGCTCGGAGTACAAAATCGTCGGAAATCCAGAATGGGCCATTCATTTGAGAATCAACTAAGAGCAGTATTTGATGCATTTGAGCTTCGATATGACCGACAAGTTGTAACCGAAAACGGGAAAAAACCGGATTTTATTTTCCCCGGGGAAAAGGAATACTTTGACAGCTCTTTCAATGTCGAGTATCTGTCAATGTTGGCTGCAAAATCCTCTTGTAAAGATCGCTGGCCACAAATATTGCCTGAGGCAGAAAGAATCTCGCAAAAACATCTAGTGACATTGGAACCAGGGATTTCAGTTCCTCAGACGACTATGATGCAAACTGCGAATGTTCAACTTATCGTACCAAGCGATATTCAATCCAGCTACACTAGTGAACAACAATCGTGGCTTTGGTCTGTTGAAGATTTTTTAAACATATTATATCAGCGTCAATCTACTTAACTAGAAATTAAAAATTCTTGAAAAAAAATGTAAAGCCAAGGCAGACTAAAGTGTTGTGCTGAAAAACACAATTTTGCTCGGTCTTGCCGGTAGCCTGATTGCGGGGATGTTAAGTGCATGAACAACAAGGAAGAATGAGAGTCAGGTTTTGCATTCAAGCATGCGTGATTTATGCTCTAACAAAATTTCTCGTGAAAATGAGTTGACGTGCTTGAACGCAAGTCTCTTCCCATTTGTTACCAATAGACTCACCCTCTGCCCACTCTGAACTTTCTAGCGTGAAGGGCTGTGGAATTCACTAACAAACACAGGCATCAAATTTTAGTGTTTGCTTTGGAGAAAAAATGTTTCACTAGTTGGTGAAATCGGGTGATGTGAATTGGCTTTTCGCCATGAAATCGATGAACCATATAAAACGGCCATTGCCATCCCTGATATTCCGGCAGAACTCTTACTAAACGTCCGTTGGCAAATGCAGATTGAATTACAAATTCTGGTAATAGTGCAACTCCCATATCATGTAAAACCATTTCAAGTGCGCTTGGCAAGGTATTGGTTTTTGCAAAATAATTCAGATTAACGAATTTTTTCTCAGTCAAGGCATTATTCTTATAAATAGCCAGGGGGCCGTTTTGCCAGGAGGTGGCTATTACATGATGCCTGAGTAAATCATCTATTTTTGTTAGCTGACCATGTTTTTGAACATACGCAGGCGTAGCACAAAATATTTCACTGACAGTGCCGACGGGTAAGGCTCGATAATTACTGTCTTTCAGCTCACCGCCGTATATGGCGACATCCAAATTATCGTGGATTAAATCTTTGGCTCCATCTGTCACCAGTATTTCCGGCTCTATTTGAGGGAACTCTTTGCAAAGCTGATTTAGGGCGGGAATGACAATGTCTCTTTCACAAGCATGGGGGATGGTCAGGGAAAATGTACCTGAAGGTGTTGCTTTGCAGTGGTTTAGTTCGTCAAAAGCCAGGTCGACTTGGTCACGTAATAACTCACAACGGAGGAGTAATTTTTCTCCGGCTGCAGTCAGTGACATTCCCCGTGTGTGGCGGGACAAAAGCTGCTGACCTATCTCTTGTTCCAAACGTTTAAGTTGTTGGCTTATGGCCGATTTACTCATGCCAAATTGCTTTGCCGCGAGTGTGAAGGATTGCTTTTTAGCAACTTCAGCAAATATAAGTAAGGACGGAAGTAATTTTATATTGTTCATAATATTAAACAATCAGTTCAATTTTCTATTATTGTTTAATAGTCGATATTTTTCTATGCTATGTCAATCTTAATTAACAAAGGATATAACACTAATGACGGCACTAATTATCGTTGATCTAACGCCCACTGATAAAGATAAGCTGAGTGTATATAGTGCGGTGGCTGTTGAGACGCTTGTATCATACGGCGGTGAAGTATTAGCTAAAGGCCCAATTGAGGCGCTGCATGGTGAGTCGGCCTTTCAAACGAAGCTTGTGATTCAGTTTCCTGATCGAGACAGCGCTATGAGCTGGTACCATTCAGCAGCGTATCAGGAGATTATCCCAGTACGTGATCAAGGGATGAAAAGCCAGTTTCACCTGGTCGGTTAGGCAAAATGGAAAGGAGAAGAATATGAACTCATCTACAACAAAAGTTGTACGTTTTCACCAGACTGGAGATGCCTCTGTTTTAAAAATTGAAGATCTTCCAGTCACCGAACCTGATGAATATGAGCTGCGTATTAAAGTAGAAGCGATAGGGTTAAATCGTGCGGAAGTCATGTTTAGAAAGGGCGCGTATCTGGAAACACCGCAACTTCCCTCGCGGCTGGGTTATGAGGCAGCCGGTATTGTTGAAGCCGTTGGTAACTATGTTACTGAATTTAATGTGGGTGATCGAGTAAGCACTATCCCTGCTTTCTCAATGGGGCAGTATGGTGTGTATGCAGAACGTGCGGTTGTGCCAATTAATGCCGTTGCCAAATGTCCGGAGTCACTTACTACGCAACAGAGTGCTGCTATTTGGATGCAGTACATTACAGCCTACGGTGCGCTGATTAATATTGGGCAACTAAAACAAGGGCAACGAGTACTCATTACGGCAGCAAGCAGTAGTGTTGGTGTCGCGGCAATCCAGATCGCAAAAAGTCAGGGGGTGGTAGTCATTGCAACCACTCGCGGTAAAAGTAAAAAACAGTTTTTACTCGAGCAAGGCGCCGATCATGTTATTCAAACAGACTCGGAAGATCTTGTTGCAACAATGGCGGACATTACTCATGGTGCGGGCGCTGATCTTATTTTAGATCCAATAGGTGGCCCAATGTTGTCTCAACTTGCTGAGGTTTCAAGCAAAGGTGGGCGAATTATTGAATATGGCGCATTGGATAATGAACCCACACCCTATCCTTTATTTACAGCTTTGGCAAAAGGTCTGATTGTTCAGGGGTATACACTTTTTGAAATTACGCAGGACAAAGAAAAGTTAGAAAATGCCAAGAATTTTGTATTAACATTGTTTGACGAGAAAAAAATAACGCCAGTAATTGATAAGGTTTTTACGTTCAACCAAATTCAACAAGCACATGAATATATGGAATCAAATCAGCAAATGGGGAAAATTGTAATTAGTGTGTAAGAGGGTATTGATTGTAAAAACTATTAGGCTTGATTGATTTCATTCAAGCTGCCAAGCCCCGTCGTCGATACGCCACTATAATTATTAGCCGTATGCATGCATACGGCTATGACAGCGGGAAATAAAACTGTTGTCAATGAATAGTGCCCCCCATGCTTGTTTGTCTGAACTGTCGACTTTTGTTAGGTCGAAGTCTTTATCTTTTTGTGCGATAATCGGGTAAAAAGGGCCTTCTGCCTCTCCAGGCGTGGTTTGGCTTAAAGCGCTGGCGTCAGTGCAACCGTGAGTGACGCTTGCAACTGCTGTTAGTGTGCCTGCCTTAATAAAACCTCTACGTCGCAATTGTTTATCCCTAAAGTTGGCGGATAGGATAGTGAAAGCCAAGTATAAAGCTTACTTGTTAACACAGCTATGCTGTACCAATGACGTGATATTGGTGAGTTACGTTGGGATTTTTAGTCGGATATGAGCAAGCTTTCTTCAGTTTTATTGAAGAGGTAGGTTTATGCCTCCGATTTTTACGTCGCTATTAGTCCCCATATCCGTTATAAATGAAAATTACCTTGGGATACTAAAATTATCAACACAATAAAGGAAAGGGGAAAATGGAAAACGTCTATCAAAGTCCAGCGTCTGAAGTAGTAGGTTCCGAAGCTGCTGAGTATCAACCAAAAGTTTTTGCAATCAATGGTCGTATCGGGCGGCTGAGATATATTGCTTATAATATGCTATTTGGCATTGTTTCTTATGTGTTATTGACAGTTGTAGTTATGATTGCAGCCCCTATGTTTGTAGATGTAAATTCTCAAGCTCAGAGCATGAGTCAAGTCATGAAATTTGCTGGATTAGTGTCTTTACCTATGATCCCATATTTTATTATATTTTTTATACTGGCAAAACGACGTTTAAATGATCTTAATAATAACGGTTGGCTATCATTGCTTAGTTTTATTCCTTTCGTTGGTATATTCCTTCTTATCTATCTTTTGTTTTGGTCTGGAAGTAAGGAGAAAAACAATTATGGCCCCAAACCAGCTAAAAATTCGATATTAGTAATACTGGGAGGTATTTTGGCGCCAATCTTGTTGATAGGTTTTGTTGGTGTTATCGCTGCAATCGCAATTCCTGCCTATCAAGATTATGTTGAGCGTGTAAAAGAAGTGGCCGCAGGTATTCAAGAATAATTGAGCTCAAAGTTCGATGAGTGAGATGGTACAAGGGAATATATAGCGCCTGTCAGTATGCTTGATACGACCAAAAAATTCGAAGTACCTGAAGGGGTGGATCTGGAACTGCGTTTGGCAGGCCCGGTGATTCGTATCAATGCGTGGCTTATAGATGCCGCGATTCGTTTAGCCATTATAGTTGTCGCATTTTTTACGCTTACCTGGCTTGGTAAGGTCGGTATTGGCGTTATGCTGCTGATTTATTTTCTCACTGAGTGGTTTTATCCTGTCTTTTTTGAACTAAAACAGGGCGCAACGCCTGGCAAGCGTTTGTTCAACCTTTATGTTTGCCACGATGACGGTACACCTGTGAATTGGCAGAGCTCGATGCTACGCAACCTATTGCGTGTTGCCGATTTTTTTCCATTTGCTTATGCGCTAGGTTTGTTATGCATGCTGGCTAACCGTGATTTTAAGCGTTTGGGTGATATTGCAGCAGGTACGGTGGTGGTCTATCGGGAAAAAGAATCGATTGCTATCTCGATACTCGATGCTGAGCCAACGCCTTTGCCTGTGCCGCTTACTCTAACAGAACAGCGTGCCATTCTTGATTTTGCAGAGCGCCATGCTTATTTGTCTGAGTCACGTCAGCAAGAGCTTGCCAATCACTTGAGCGAACTTACAACCAAGCAAGGTGAAGAGGGGGTAAAAGAACTTTATTGCTACGCTAACTGGTTGCTAAAAGGTCAATAGTTGTTATGAAGCAGGCGCAGTTTGAACAAAAATATCAAGAACGTTGGCAGGGTTTTGAGCGACTGATTCAAGATCTTGAAAAAAGAAAAAATAAACGTCAAATATCGACAGATAATCATTACGATTTTCCTAAAATTTATCGTGATATCTGTAGCCACTATGCGATTGCCAGGCAACGTTACTATAGCCCGGTGTTGATTCGTCGGCTGCATGCGCTGGTGTTGGCTGGGCAGGTTCAGCTTTATCGTCATCAAACGATCTGGCTGTGGAAGGTGTTTGAGTTTGTGTTGGCGACTTTTCCACAAATGTTTAGAAAGCATATCAAGGTGTTCTGGTTGGCGACCGCATTGTTTTATGGGCCAGCGGTTGCTATGGGACTAGCTTGCTATATGGATAGCCAATATATGTATAGCGTGATGGATCGTTGGCAAGTAGCAGAAATGGAATATATGTACGACCCGGAAAATAAAAATATCGGTCGTAAGGAAGAACGTGAAGCTGACACTGATTTCATGATGTTTGGTTATTATATTTTTAATAACGTCTCTATCGGGTTTCGAACTTTCGCCAGTGGCATTCTGTTGGGGATAGGTACGCTGTTTATATTGTTTTATAACGGTATCGTCATTGGCGGAGTTGCAGGCTACCTCACTCAACTTGGTTATACAGAAACGTTTTGGCCGTTTGTGAGTGGTCATGGCTCATTTGAACTAACGGCTATTGTGATTTCAGGCATGGCGGGGCTGATTTTGGCCAGGCCAATTTTTGCGCCAGGTAATATGACGCGCATCAATGCGCTAAAACGCGCTGCCCAGGACAGTATTCAGTTAATGATCGGTGCGGCATTGATGTTGTTTATTGCTGCATTCATTGAGGCCTTTTGGTCGTCCTCTACTTCGGTGCCTATTTCGGTCAAGCTGGGTGTCGCTGCAGTGCTCTGGGCCGGGGTGACTTTATACCTGTCATTGGCAGGTAGGACGCGAAGTGAACATTGATTCTCTAACTGTCACGCTGCGCAAGCGTTCACCATCAGAGGCCATCGATTTAGGTTTTGCTATGGCGCGGCAGTGGTTTTTTCAGCTATGGGGCATTTGGTTTATTGCAGCTTTTCCGGTCTTTATCGTTGTGGCATGCGTAAGTTGGTATATTGATATCTGGTATGGCTTCATTTTATTTTGGTGGTTAAAACCACTTTATGAGCAGCCTTTGCTCTATATTTTAAGTCGCCAAATATTTTCCGAGCAGGTGAGTGTTAGGTCAGTATTTCAAAACTATTGGAAAATTATTAAACCACAGTTACCCGCATTATTATTGTGGCGCCGCTTGAGCTTAAGTAGATCCTTCAACAATCCGGTTGGCATGCTTGAGAACCTCAACGGTAAGCCAAGACGCAAACGCTTAAACGTATTGCATTCTCATCAAAGTAACGCAAGTCAGTGGCTGGCCATTGTCTGTGTACATTTAGAGGTGCTGCTACAGGTTGCCATCATGGCATTTTTCTATATGTTGATTCCAAGTGAGCTGATTTCGGAAAATTTCACGGTATTCTTTGCATCAGAAGGCCAATCGTTTGGGTTGATTGGCAATATTGCTTACTTTATTGGCCTTTCCATTATGGCGCCATTTTATGTTGCTGCTGGCTTTGCTTTATACATTACCCGTCGCACGGCATTGGAAGGCTGGGATATTGAACTGGCATTCAAAGGTTTGAAAAACCGATTAAGCAGGACGCTTTCCAATAAATATGCTAGTAAGCCAGACAACAAGCTGGCCAGTAAATCTGCCATAGCATGTATTTCATTGTTAGCGGTATTTTTGATAGCTGCGCTACCTGCTCAGCAATTATTTGCTGCTGATACGATTGTGCCTCAATCTGCCAAGGCAACCATTGAGCAGGTTCTTGAGCATAAAGATTTTGGTGAAAAAACAAAGACAAAGCAATGGGTCTATGTCGGTGGAGGGATTGAGCAAGAAGAAAGCGAGATGCCGCAGTGGCTAGAGGATTTTATTGAGTGGCTGTTTGGCAATGATAGTGATAGCGAAAATGATACTACGCATTTATTTCAGTTGTTTGAAATTTTGCTATGGGCGGTGCTGATAGGTTTAATTGTCTGGTTGGTAATACGCTATGCCCATATATTGCCATGGGTCGATTTATCTTTTCGGAAAGAAAAGAAGGATGTCTACGTTGCCCCGGAAACCATCATGGGCATGGACGTTACACCAGAATCAATACCCGATAATGTGCTGGAAGTAGTGAGTGGGCTTTTTGCAGAAAAACGCTATCGCGAAGCCATGGCTTTATTGTACAGGGCAAGCCTTGCCTTGGTTATCCGTCGGGGTGATGTTGAAATTCCTATTAGTGCCACTGAGCAAGAATGTAGCCAACTTATTAGGCAAAAACGTTCGGAAGACGAAGCTGTGTATTTCGACAAGCTGACACGAACCTGGGTATTGTTGGCATACGGAAATACCTTGCCATCAGATCAAACATTTTCAGAGCTTTGCCAGGATTGGCTCGCGCTTTATGGAGAGCAGGTGTGAGTCGCGGACATCGCCTGATAGCAATTATCTTGTTTGGCCTGGCACTTGTGCTGGTAACCAAAGCAGGATTTTGGATTGCTGAAAACTACGAATACAAGGAAGTTGAAAAACAGACGGGTTATTCACAGAAGGCAACAATAAACACGTTTCTTGCTGCCGAATATTTCCTTAAGAAATTTGATATCGATGTTGAGAGCAGTGATGAGAGAGCGCTGTTATTACAGCCTCATTCAAGTAACGAAACAATAGTGTTGAATGATTATGGCCTGAATCTATCGCAGAGCCGTTATGAACAATTAAAGCAATGGCTGGTGTCTGGCGGCCACCTTATTATGACAGCCTATGATTACTACGATGAAGATAAACAGAAAAGTGGTAATAAGTTGTTAGATGAGTATGGTATTCGGCTTTATTACAATTATGAAAATAAAGATGACGAAGAAACAAATGATGACGAAAAGTTAGAGCTAAACATTTCCCAATATGTTTTGCCGAACGGGGAAGAAGTCAGCATTGAATTTGATCGTTATAAAGATCTTTTCGATGCATACGATGAAGCTGATTTTTACCTGGCCAGTGACACCGGGACTCATTTGCTACAGTACCGTATTGGTGAAGGTTTGCTTACCGTTACTACAGATAACGACTTTCTCAATAATTTGGGCATTGCTGAAAATGATCATGCTTATTTGTTGTGGTGGTTGATTCAGGCAAACCACACCAAGGATTCAAAAATATGGCTGCTCTATAACGTTGAAGTTGATTCATTATTGGTTCTGTTATGGAAGCATGCTGGTGAAGCCTGCATCGCATTTGTATTATTGGTGTTTGTGGCAATGTGGAGCTTGCGTAAACGAATTGGTCCGCTTGCTCAGGAACCAGATAACGGCCAACGCGATATTGGTGAGCACCTAAAAGCAATGGGCCGTTTTGCCTGGCGAGAAGATCGTGCCCAGCATGCGTTGAGCCAGAGTCGGCAGCTATGTGATAAGTCATTGCAGTCACGCTATCCCGCCTTAAAAGATATGTCAGTGTCACAGCGTTGTCAGTACCTTGCAAAAATACTTGATGTGCCTGAAGCAGATATTGAGCAAGCGCTTTACCGCGAAATTAAATCTACTAATGAATTTATAAGCACAACTTTTTACCTACAACAACTACGGGTGTTGCAATGAGTGGAGAAACGAATATGTCACAAGGGGTTTCCTCGGCTGCTGAGATTAAAGAGGCAGCGAAACAGATAGCCCAACTTGAGCAAGCTGTTAGCAAGGTCATCGTCGGTCAGCAAGACGTGGTGAGACAGGTTATTTTGACTTTGATTGCGGCCGGTCACGGTTTGATTGAAGGCGTGCCAGGTGTAGGCAAGACATTGCTGGCGAAAGCTCTGGCAACCGCAGTAGGTGGTAAATTTAGTCGAGTTCAGTTTACGCCTGACTTGATGCCAAGCGATATTACAGGGCACCTTATGTACGACGTGAAAACCTCTGAGTTTGAGGTAAGGCGTGGTCCGGTTTTTTGTAATTTTCTTTTGAGCGACGAAATCAATAGAGCGCCAGCAAAGACACAGTCTGCTTTACTCGAAGTGATGCAAGAGCAGCAGGTGACTATCGAAGGGACTTCCTATGCATTGGCCCCGCCTTTTATTGTACTGGCTACCGAGAATCCGATTGAACAAGAAGGTACGTACCCATTACCCGAGGCGCAGCTGGATCGATTTTTACTTAATATAAAAATCGATTATCCGCAACATGATGACGAAGTCGCAATTGTTAAGCAGGTTACCAATGCCAGCAAAGGCGACAAGCTCGATGTGTCACAAATTGAACAGCAGCTCACACCAGAGCAAGTCATTGCGTTGCAAAATATAGCAGCCAAACTTTATGTTGATGAGCAAATTGTGCAGTACGCCGTGAATATTGTCGCTGCGACACGTAATCGTAATGGCATTGATGTCGGTGCCGGTCCGCGGGGTAGCATCGCTTTGTTGCGTGCTGCGCGCGCGAATGCTTTGATGAATGGCAACGAATTTGTCACACCTGACGATGTTAAATCTGTTGCGTCCTCTGTGTTACGCCATCGTATTCGTTTAAACGCTGATCTTGAAATTGAAGGTTATCCCGTTGATAGGGTGGTTGCAGATATTCTTAGAGAAGTTGAAGCACCGAGAATATGACACCCACCCGTTTCACTGTTGCTCTGATTGCGCTATGGCTGCTTATCGCAGTTGCTACAGCGTTCTGGCCGGAGAGTTTTATTGTCTGGAAAGTGTCTGGCATAGTTTTATTGGTTGGCTTGTTAGTTGATGCGATACAGGTCTATGCCAGACCTGATATAGAGATACAACGTACCGTTAATCACAATCTGCCCATCTATAGCTGGAGCAAAGTCAGTCAACGCATACAAAATCGGTCTAATAAAAATTTACACCTATTAGTGCGAGACCACTATCCATCGGGTTTTTTGGTAGATGAAAAACCTGCCAGCTTTGATATTTTGCCAGGTCAATGGATAGAGCTAAACTATCGTATCAAACCCCTGTCTCGTGGCAATTATGAATTCGCGGGTACGGATATATTACGACGATCGCCACTGTGTTTATGGCAAAGGAAGTATTTCGATAGTGATCAACAGCCGGTGCGCATCTACCCCAACTTTGCTGATATCAGTCGTTATATTTTACTGGCGACTGATAATCGTCTTAGTCAGCTTGGCATTAAGAAATTACAGCGACGCGGTGAGGGTAACGAGTTTCACCAACTTCGCGAATATTATCCCGGTGATAGCCTAAAGCAAATCGATTGGAAGGCGAGCTCGCGTATGCGTAAGCTCATTTCGCGTGAGTATCAGGACGAACGTGACCAGCAAATCATTTTTATGCTCGATTGTGGTCGGAGAATGCGCCATTCGGAAGTCAATATCAGCCACCTGGACCAAGCGCTTAACGCCATGCTCTTGTTGTCCTATATTGCAGTGCAACAGGGAGATGCCGTCGGCTTTAAGTCTTTCGCTGGTGAAGCACGTTGGATGCCACCGCAGAAAGGTGCACATACTGTTAATGCGATTTTAAATAAGACCTATGATTTACCTTCAACCTTGGATCTTGCTGATTATCTTAGTGCTGCTCAGGATATTCTTAAGTTACAGCGAAAACGCGCATTGATTGTGTTGATATCGAATACACGGGATGATGACCTTGATAATATCAGCGCCGCTATTCGTCTGCTTAACACGCGCCATCTTGTTGTATTGGCAGACTTGAAAGAGCAGTCAGTAAGCGAAATTCAAAAGCGGACGATCAGTGATCTGGACTCTGCGTTGGAGTTTCACGCCAGCGAACAATTTATCCACCAGCGTAAAGAAAATCATCGACAATTGCGCCACCTTGGTGTGTCTTGTCTCGATGTTACAGCAGCGCAATTACCAATTTATCTGGTCAATGAATATTTGGCGATCAAGCGATCACGCAGGCTCTAATGAGCTGGCTGTAAAAATAGCTCGGTATGCAGAGTAGATGCTTGCAATAGCGACGGGCATTAAGACAAGCCATCCCAAGCCAAGGGGGATAGTGGCAATGATAGCCAGTATCATCATCGCGATTCCGTAGATAAAAAACGGTAAGATGTTCTTCAAGCAGCCAGAGAAACTCATTTTGATCGAATTAGCCAAGGATTGATTGCCAAGAGAGATCAAGGCAGGTGCAAACCAAAATGCCATGGCAACAGGTATCAGCAGCGCAAATATCAGCAGCGCAAAGGAAACCAGCAGAGAGAGCAATATTCCTGGCGCTAAAAAAGTGGCCGGATCGATGCTTTCAGGATCAGTTAACATCTCCAGTCCGCCAGCGCCGCCGAAAATTAATACAGGTATTGCAATGACTAATACCACGGAAATCAGTAAGTAGAGTCCACCTAAACCAATCAGGGGGCCAGTGTTCTTTTTAAAGCCGGCGAAGAGATGAGCAATTTTCAGGTTCTCTCTATTTTCCAAGGCGGCACAACCAATCATAAAGCCCGCTACAAATACGGCATATAAAAGAGAAGCAGCCAGCGAGCCAATAATTGGAATAATGCTGACGACTATGAGCATTACGGTATAGAGAATAACCAAGGCTATCCAAATCATAGGGCTTTTTTTAAATAAACCAAAGCCATTTTTTATCCAACTTATCCCTTCCATTGCAGAAAGGCTATTTATTGTCGTTGGTGCTAAATCGAGCCCTACGTTATTATTATCCACCAGGTTTGCATCGGGTGTCTGGTATATGTTCTCTTCGCTCACTGTTTTCTCCCAGTAATATTATATATTGTACTCATTGTAGATTGGGAGTATAGCAATCTTTAGGTATCTATATAGGTATGTTCTAGAGGCTGAGTTAACCGACTGCCGACTGGATATTTTGTTAGCAGTACTCTTCAGCATGCCCAGAATATGACTGCTTGTTTTCTCGTCGGTCTGTGATCTCGATTGTTTTTTCTTCAACACCTGAGCCGTCTGTTCACTCAGGAATATTTCATCAGATGCGACGGGGACAGGGACATCATTGGCTACCCCCTGTGGGTGGTATGATAAGCAACGCTGCTAATATTGGCTTGCTGATTGTTTGCCAGAAATATATATTTTCATCTTTTTGTGTTGTCTGTCCTGATGAGTAGCTATAGCCTATTGCATACATAGGGCGGTATAAGTCAGCACTAAAAGTGCCATAAGCCGTTCGTGTTTACATGCTCGCTTACTTTGATATGAACGATATGAATTTGATATGAAGAGTATAAAGAAAATTGCGCTCATCATTGGTCCGCTGGTGGCAGCAATCATCCATTTATTTTTTAATATCCCTGAATACCCAATGGCGTCGACCATGTTAGGTATCGGTTTCTGGATGGTGCTGTGGTGGATTACGGAATGTGTACCACTGGCAGTCACTGCATTGATTCCCTTAATTACGTTTCCACTTACTGGTATAGCCAGCGCGAAGGAAATCGCCCCACGCTATATGACCAGCATTATGTTTTTGTTTATTGGTGGGTTTTTGATTGCGCAGGCAATGGAACGTACCGGTCTGCACAAACGTATTGCATTGCTTATTTTGTCACGCTGGCATGCCACACCCATGCAGATGATGGCAGGTTTTATTGGTGCTACGGCATTTCTGTCGATGTGGGTGTCAAATACGGCGACGACAATGTTAATGCTGACGATTGCTTTAGCCGTGTTGTCGCGTATTGATGGCTTGCAGTTGAGTAAGGCTGTTACGACTTCTTTCGCTACCACTTTGTTGTTGATGATTGCCTATGCGGCAAATCTGGGTGGTATGGCAACACCGGTAGGCACAGTGCCGAACCTGGTTTTTCTAGAGCTTATTACTGAGCAGAATGCAGCGTTAAGGCCCACGTTTTTGCAATGGATGTTAGTTGGTGTGCCTCTGGCTTTAGCTGGTTTGGGCTTGTTATTGATTATCGCCAGGTTGAGAGTGCATAAACTCAGCTGGTTTTCGGCTGACGAGTTAGGCGTGCGCGAAGACCATGAAGCTTTAGGTCCAATGCGTTACGAGGAAAAGGCTGTTGCCTGGGTATTGGGAATGGCGGCGTTAGCCTGGATGACGCGCAAAGGCATTGCGCTGGATAGCTTTACGATTCCTGGTTGGTCTTCTTTGTTGCCATACGACGGTGTTGATGATGGTACCGTTGCTGTGATTGCGGCATTTATATTATTTTTGATCAAGGCCAAAGACGGTAGTGCAATTCTTGGCCAGGATGCTTTTTCACGTTTGCCATGGGGCGTTTTAATTTTACTCGGTGGCGGCTTTGCTTTGGCAACCGGTGTGCAAAACTCCGGTTTATCGTCGTGGATAGGTGAAAGCCTGTATTTCTTTTCCGGATTATCCTTTGTATTGGTTTTGCTGGCTGTGGCTGTGTTGATGATATTTTTGACCGAGATGACCAGTAATACGGCCATCACACAGGTGATGTTGCCGATTCTTGCCGCCTTGGCGCTCGGTGCTAATTACGATATGACCATGCTTATGCTAACCGCGACTTTTGCTGCGTCGTGTGCATTTATGTTGCCGGTAGCGACACCACCGAATGCAATTGTTTTTGCTTCAGGCCGTATTCCTATGCAGACGATGGTGCGTACCGGCATTGTGCTGAATTTATTAATGCCTATTGTTATTGTCAGTGTGCTTTGGTTATTGCGCGGTTTATTACCGTCCTTATGAGTCCGACTTAGTTCCAGCTCAATGCGCCGCCGGTTTGATATTCGGTGACGCGTGTTTCAAAGAAGTTTTTTTCTTTTTTCAGGTCAAGCATTTCTGACATCCAGGGGAAGGGATTGCTGGCGCCGGGATAGAGTGCATCAAGGCCGATTTGCGCGCAGCGCCGGTTGGCGATAAATTGTAGGTACTCGGCAAAAATCGATGCGTTCATTCCCAATACACCATTGGGTATGGTGTCTTGAGCGTAGTTACTTTCCAGTGTTACGGCATCACTAATCATTGTTTTTATCTCTTCAATCAGAGTGTCATCCCATAGATGGGGGTTTTCCAATTTAATTTGATTAATAACATCGATACCAAAATTCATATGCATGGATTCATCGCGCAGAATATATTGAAACTGTTCGGCAACCCCGACCATCTTGTTACGACGTCCCATGGACAGTATTTGAGCAAACCCTACATAGAAAAAGAGTCCTTCAAAAATCACATAAAAGGCGACAAGTTCTTTTAATAGTTCTTTGTCGGTCTCTGTGGTGCCAGTACGAAAATGGGGGTCTGCCAATGCTTGCGTAAACGGTAACGCCCATTCTGCCTTGCGCGCAACGGCGGGGACTTCACGGTACATATTAAATATTTCACCCTCGTCGAGACCAAGCGACTCAATACAATATTGGTAGGCATGAGTATGCAGGGCTTCTTCGAATGCTTGTCTTAATAAATATTGTCGGCATTCGGGGTTAGTGATGTGTTTGTATACGGCGAGCACAAGGTTGTTTGCTACCAGCGAATCGGCAGTGGAAAAAAATCCAAGATTGCGTTTAATGATCATGCGYTCATCGTCACTAAGCCCGTGCGGGTCTTTCCATAGCGCGATATCTGCCGTCATATTAATCTCCTGTGGCATCCAGTGATTGGCGCAGCCATCGAGATATTTTTGCCAGGCCCATTCGTATTTGAAGGGAACCAACTGATTTAGGTCGGCATGACAATTGATGATACGTTTATCGTCGACACGAATACGTGCAGCACCTATTTCGATAGCTTCGATACCCAGTGCACCATCATTTTTGGCCGAATTGGTGTTATCGAGATGAAGAGTGTCTTGTTCGTTAAACGTGGTAGTTGGATTGTTCCAGTCTGGCATTGTGAGTTCCTTATGATTTAAAGAGTGTRTTTGTCTTGCTCGCCAATKTTATTGGCAGGCTTCACATTCCGGATCGTCGATTGCGCAAGCYTTAGCRACAGCCGATTTTTCCACGGCGTTTAGTGCGCTGGCCCGGCTATTATCAGCAGTTGATTTCTCAACATGGGTGGCAGCAAGGCAGCGCAGGTAATAGGTGGTCTTTAAGCCGCGCATCCAGGCCAGCTTGTAAAGGCTGTCCAGTTTTTTGCCATTAGCATTTGCGATATACAAATTAAGCGATTGCGATTGATCTATCCATTTTTGGCGTCGTGATGCGGCTTCAATAAGCCAGCGTGAATCGATCTCGAATGCAGTGGCATAAAGTTGTTTAAGATCATTCGGCACGCGATCAATCTGCGCCAGGCTGCCGTCGTAGTATTTTAGGTCGCTGATCATCAGTGCATCCCAAAGGCCGCGATTTTTTAAATCGTCGACTAATGCTGGATTGATCATAGTGAATTCACCTGAGAGATTGGATTTTACAAACAGGTTTTGGTACGTAGGCTCGATAGACGCGCTGACGCCACAGATATTGGCGATGGTCGCGGTGGGGGCAATGGCAAGGCAATTACTGTTACGCATGCCGCTGCCAAGTACTTCTTTGCGCAGGCTATCCCAATCGAAGGTAGTAGAGCTATCCTGCTCAAGGTATTGGCCGCGTGTTTGCGCCAGCAATTTTATCGAGTCGATTGGCAATATGCCCTGGCTCCATAAAGAACCTTTATAGCTTGGGTATTTGCCACGTTCGCTGGCAAGTTGCGCCGATGCTTTTATGGTGTAGTAGCTAATGGCCTCCATGCTGCGATCAGCAAATTCGACGGCCTCATCAGTAGCATAGCTAATACGTTTTTGATAGAGGCTGTCTTGAAAGCCCATAATGCCAAGCCCGACCGGGCGATGCCKCAAGTTGGACGTGCGTGCTTGTGGAATACTGTAGTAGTTATAGTCGATAACATTGTCCAGCATACGCACGGCGATGGTAATGGTTTGTTCCAGTTTGGCGAGATTTAGCTCGCCACTTGCATCAAGATGCCTGACCAGATTAACGCTGCCAAGATTGCAAACGGCGGTTTCGTCGTCAGAGGTGTTTAATGTGATCTCGGTGCAAAGGTTAGATGAATGCACAACGCCGCAGTGTTGTTGTGGTGAACGTAGATTACAGGGGTCTTTGAACGTTAGCCACGGGTGGCCAGTCTCAAATAACATGGTGAGCATTTTGCGCCATAAATCAACGGCGTTGATCTGTTTGTAGAGGCGCATCTTGCCTTGTGCCGCCAAAGTTTCGTAGGCGCAATAAGCTACTTCAAATTCGTTGCCGTAAAGATCATGCAAGTCGGTGACTTCTTCGGGTGAGAATAATGACCATTTGCCTTCTTCGATAAGCCGTTTCATAAATAAATCCGGAATCCAGTTGGCTGTGTTCATGTCGTGGGTGCGGCGACGATCGTCTCCTGTATTTTTGCGCAGTTCGAGAAACTCTTCGATATCGATATGCCAGCTTTCAAGATAACTGCATACAGCACCTTTACGTTTGCCACCCTGATTTACGGCAACGGCCGTATCGTTGACAATTTTAAGGAACGGCACGACGCCTTGCGACTTGCCRTTGGTGCCTTTGATRTAAGATCCTAACCCRCGAACACGAGTCCAGTCATTACCCAGTCCGCCAGCAAATTTGGAAAGCAGCGCATTGTCGCGGAGTGAATCAAAAATCCCCGATAAACTGTCCGGTACGGTAGTTAAATAACATGAGCTTAGCTGCGGTCGTAATGTGCCGGAGTTAAACAAAGTGGGTGTTGAACTCATAAAGTCGAATGAAGACAAGAGCTGGTAGAACTCAATCGCACGYTCCTCACGTTCGRTCTCGTTAATGGCAAGCCCCATGGCAACGCGCATAAAAAATGCCTGTGGTAATTCAAACCGTGTGTCCTGGTGATGAATAAAATAGCGGTCGTAAAGTGTTTGTAAACCAAGATAGGTGAAATTGAGATCGTTGTTTGCTAGCAATGCGGTGGCGAGTCGTGGTAAATCGTAATTCAGCAATTCCTTGTCGATTAGTTCAAGTGCTACACCGCGCTGAATATACGCACCGAAATAATGTTCATAATCCGGGTTCTCTGCGGTACCGTCATCGTTATCACTCAGATCAAGAAAATTAAAGGCTTCGCGTTTCAACTGCGCCAATAGCAAGCGTGCCGCAGCATAACTGTAATCAGGGTCTTGTTCGATATGTGCACGACTTGCCATGATCAGGGCGTGACCAAGTTCTTTGATCGAAATGCCGTCGTAAAGGTTGCGTAGGGTCTCATCAAGCAATGTTTTCTGGTTGACGCCAGTGAGGCCATGGCAGGCTGCCTTGATGGTCGACTTGAGCTGTTCTTGCGACAGGCTTTGTAAACACCCGTCGCTGTCTTTGACCTGGATTGTGCTCGTCTTAGTGCCCTTATGATCGGCGCTGGCAGTTCGTGCTTGTGCATGTTGTTCACGGTAAAGGACGTAAGCCCGAGCGACCTTGTATTCACCGGAGCGCATCAATGCCAGTTCAACCTGGTCCTGGATGGTTTCGATATGGACGCTATCGCCACGGCTGAGGTGGCGTGTTACGGCGTGACTGACTTCAYTCGTTAATTGTTGTACCTGATTATGAATGCGGCTTGACGCGCTGCCGCCTTCGGTTGCAGCAAAGGCTTTGGTTAGGGCTAACGCAATTTTCTGGTTATCGAAATCGGTGATGGTGCCATTGCGACGGATAACACGATAACTAATGCTGYTATCGTTAGGGTTATGCGCGTTGRCGTTGGAGTGTAAAGTTGTTGGCGCGGTGTCTGCTGCGCTATTTGAGACGGCTTGTAATGACATTCTTCCCCCCTGATTCTTGTTGGTGCATAGCGTGCGACACGTGCAAGACAGGGGTTGGGGCAAGAGACAGGGTTGCCCTGATCCTGTGGCCTTGACGCGAGCCATGGAAAAACTCTCATTGAGCGAGAGTGGGCTTAATAGATATCGGACTGAGGGGATAAAATCCCCAACACCGTTGCGCGACAGTTCCGGAATAACACCGGATTCTCTATGTAAAAACACTATATGTTGTGTTTTCATGAAGCCTGGATACAAGATAATCGCTTGCCTGTGATTTGGCAAGGGCTATTTTCAGGTGGAAGCCATACGATGACGGGCCATCACAATAAATTCATTGATAAAGGCGAGTTGACGTTGTTTATCACGCACAGCGGCATACATTGTGCCGTGCATGCCTTTGCGCCCAAGCGGGCGCGCGGTGATGCTTTTCTTGGTGAGTGCATCGGCGAGTACCCAGTTTGGTAATGCTGCTACGCCGCGACCACTGGCCACGAGTTGTAGCATTAAAGCAGTCAGCTCAACCGCACGTACTGCGGCAGGTTCGATGTCGGCAGGTGATAAAAAATGCGAAAAAATATCAAGTCGCTGACGCGGGACGGCATAGGTGATTAAGGTGTGTACGCCAAGATCATGCGGCTCTATATATTGCTTACTGGTAAGAGGGTGGTCGCGGGCAACAGCAAGTAAGGCTTCATAATTAAATAGCGGCTCAAATACAATTGCATCGTCACTTACGCAATCAGAGGTAATGACAGCGTCGATATCACCGTCACGAAGTGAAGGCCAGGGGTCAAGTGCCATACCCAGGCGTACATCAACCTCAATATTGGGCCAGCGCTCTCGATATTCATCAAGCAAGGGCAGTAACCAGTCGAAACAGCTATGGCATTCGATGGCGATATTCAAATGCGCCGTGGTGCCTTCAGCCATACGTTTTAATGCGAGTTCGGTTTCTTCAACCTGGGGCACCACGCGTTGCGCCAAGGCAAACAGGCGTTCGCCGGCGGCGGTCAATTGCAATTGTTTTTGTCTGCGCACAAACAGCGTCACATTAAAATAGCGCTCGATAGAGCGTACCTGGTGTGACAGGGCCGATTGCGTGACATGCAGATGTTGGGCGGCACGTGTCAGGTTGCCCAGTTCGTAGATGGCCTTAAGGCTGCGCAGCTGTCTTAGCTCAATGAACATGAATGTTATTCATAATAATAGAAAAAATAATGAGATTGATTCAATAATAAGCGCAAACCATACTGCATGCCAACGAAATAACAAAGGAGTGCAATGATGACTATCAGCCATAACCTGGGATTCCCCCGCATCGGCGTTAACCGTGAGCTCAAGCACGGAGTGGAGGCCTACTGGAAGGGCAGTATTGACCGTGATGCGCTTGAACTGCGTGGTCATGATCTACGCGCCCGTCATTGGAAGCAGCAGTCGCAGTCGGGGTTGGACACTGTGCCGGTCGGCGATTTTTCCTGGTATGACCATGTATTGGATACCTCCCTGATGGTCGGCGCCGTACCAGCGCGTTTTACTGAAAATGGTGAAGCAATTGATCTCGACACTTATTTTCGTATGGCGCGTGGCCGTGCACCGTCAGGCCAGCCGACGACGGCCTGTGAGATGACAAAGTGGTTTGATAGTAACTACCACTATATTGTGCCTGAATTTTTGCAGGATCAAACATTTCATCTTGCTTATGAAAAATTATTTTCCGAGGTGATTGAAGCCCAAAAACTGGGCTATAAGGTTAAGCCGGTATTGTTGGGGCCGCTTAGCTATTTATGGTTAGGTAAGTGTAAAGGTAGTGAGTTTGATCGTTTGCAATTACTCGACAGTTTGCTGCCTGTTTACGGTGAAATATTAAATCGGCTGCAACAGTTGGGTGTTGATTGGGTGCAGGTTGATGAACCTATACTGGTGCTGGACTTGCCTGTGCAATGGCAGCGGGCATTCGAGTCCAGCTATCATCGTTTGCAAGTTAAAGGGTTGAACATTCTGTTGGCCACCTATTTTGGTTCTCTCGGTGGCAACCTTCATCTTGCCTGCAATCTTCCGGTGGCGGGTCTTCATGTCGATGCTGTGCGTGGTCGTGATCAACTCACCAGTGTAGTCGATCATCTTCCGGTCTATAAGGTGTTGTCAGTCGGTCTGATTGATGGCCGTAATGTTTGGCGTAGCGATCTGGATGCAATGATTGCATTGCTTAATCCGATCAAAGAACGTTTGAAAGATAGACTATGGTTGGCGCCATCATGTTCCTTGCTGCATGTTCCGGTGGATCTGGACAAAGAGCAGCAACTCAACACAGAAATAAAATCGTGGCTTGCCTTTGCCCGTCAAAAGTTGGAAGAGTTGAATATCCTTAAGCGGGTTTTTGCAACAGAGCAGGAAGCATTAGGCGATACCTTACAGGCAATCAAGCAAGCACGTTTGGCCGTGCAATCACGTATGACTTCAAGCCGCATCCATCGCTCCGATGTGGCTGCGCGCCAACAGGCAATTAATAATGCAATGTTATGTCGCAATGAAAACTATGAGCAACGTGCTGCAAAACAACACAAGGCTTTGAACTTACCTGAGTATCCGACCACGACCATTGGTTCTTTTCCGCAAACGCCAGCGATTCGCCGTGCACGAAAATCCTATAAGCAAAATGAAATTAATCAGCAGGATTATGAAGTGCAAATGCGAAAAGAAATTGCTTTGGTCGTTGCTGAGCAAGAGGAATTAGGGCTGGATGTTTTGGTGCATGGTGAGCCTGAGCGTAATGATATGGTGGAATATTTTGGTGAGCAATTAGAAGGCTTTACCTTTACCGGTAACGGCTGGGTACAGTCCTACGGTTCGCGATGTGTTAAACCCCCCATTATTTATGGTGATGTAAAACGCCAGGGTGATATGACGGTTGAGTGGACACGTTATGCGCGATCGTTGACTGATAAACCGATGAAAGGTATGTTAACTGGGCCGGTGACCATGCTGCAGTGGTCTTTTGTGCGCGATGATCAACCGCGCTCTGACACCTGCCAGCAAATTGCGCTCGCCTTGCGCGATGAGGTGCTGGCGCTGGAGCAGGCAGGCATTCAGGTCATTCAAATTGATGAGCCGGCCTTTCGTGAAGGTTTGCCACTTAAGCGCGATGAATGGCGAGCGTATTTGCACTGGGCGGTGGACGCATTTCGTTTGTCATCAGCCGGTGTTAAGGACGAAACGCAGATCCATACGCATATGTGTTACGCCGAGTTTAATGACATTATCGACGCGATTGCCAGGCTTGATGCCGATGTCATCACCATAGAAACCTCGCGCTCGGATATGGAGTTATTAAATGCCTTTACCGACTTTCAGTACCCTAATGAGATTGGTCCGGGGGTCTACGATATCCATTCGCCGAACGTACCAACGATTGAGCAGATGGTGGTCTTGTTGCAGCGCGCAGCCGAGTGCATTCCAGCGCAACGGCTATGGGTAAATCCTGATTGTGGTCTCAAGACGCGTGGCTGGCCGGAAGTCAAAGCAGGGCTGAGTAATATGGTGGCGGCAGCAAGGCAATTRCGTTCGCCRTTAATCGTGGAARATAAAAACCAGGCTGTCGGCTAACACTACACTAGTGATACGGGTGGGCTATGCTAAAATATGCCCATGTCAGATCAGTTACAACCATTAGTTAATGGCCTGGAGTTAAGYGMCCTGGAGCTGGCCCGGTTTCATCGAGAGGGTTATTTGATYGTGCGTRGCATGGTCGATAGCAAGACCCTRGCGCAGATGTCGGCYTATATWGATGAAGCTYTATCGCCGTTAACMGCTCCTGTCGAGTTTGAAGCCGACCTGCAATATCCGGGCGCGCCGCTTGATCGCAATGCGCCCGGTGGCTCGACACCGCGGCGCCTATTAAATGCGTATACTCGCGATAAGGTATTTCGTGATTGGGCGCGTTCGCCCACAGTAACAGAACGCATTGCTCAACTGCTTGATTCAAGACAGTTAGTGTTGTCGCAAAACCACCACAACTGCATTATGACCAAGCACCCGGGTTATAGCAGTGCAACCGCCTGGCATCAGGATATTCGTTATTGGTCTTTCGATAAGCCGGAATTGGTGAATGCCTGGCTGGCTATTGGTGAAGAGACCGAAGAAAACGGTGGTATGGCTATGTTGCCTGGTTCGCATACCTTGACGCTGGATCGAGGTCGACTGGACAGTGCCTTATTTTTACGCACCGATATCGAAGAAAACCAGCTTCTGCTTGATACTCAAATCACAGCATGCTTAAGTCCCGGCGATGTTTTGTTTTTTGATTGCAAGGTCTTTCATGCGGCTGGTCGCAACTGTACTAACAAAATAAAAAAATCATTGGTGTTTACTTATCATGACGCTGGCAACCAGCCCATTCCGGTTACGCGTTCGGATATCACGCCGGGTATTGCTATCGATCTGCAATAAGCGCGTATGACCGTTCGCGATAATAATTATTTTTTAGAGCACGTTTTTAATGTCTTATAAAATTACGCTGCAACCCAGCGAAAAAACCTTTGCAGCTGAGGTTGGCGAATTTATTGTTGATGCGGCGCATCGGCAAGGTATACCTCTTCCCTATAGTTGTCGTGATGGAACTTGTGGTACCTGCAAAGGCAAAGTGCTGAGCGGTGAGGTTAAGCATGACCACTATAGTTCCCAGGCTTTGTCAGATGATGAGCGTAAAGACGGTAGGGCTTTATTTTGCCAGGCCCAGGCCTGTTCAGATTTGGTGCTGGAGCTTGACCTGGGCAATTCCGCAGTGCAACGATTGCCGAGTCGTGTTGATCAAATTGATAACCTTGCGCACGATGTCATGCGTTTGTTTCTAAAACTGCCGACAGGTAAAAAACTTAACTATATCGCCGGTCAGTATATCGACATCATCATGAGTGATGGCCGTCATCGTACTTATTCCATTGCCAATGCGCCACGTGATGACGGTATGATTGAATTGCATATCCGTAATGTTGAAGGCGGGCGTTTTTCTGATTTTGCTTTTCATCATTTAGAACAAAAAACAATTCTTCGTATAGAAGGCCCTATGGGGGCATTTTATTTGCGCCAAGATTCAACACGCCCGCTGCTATTGGTTGCTGGAGGCACAGGGCTGGCTCCGATCAAAGCGATTATCGAAGCGGCGCAGCAGGCGGGTGACAAACGTAAAACCTTACTTTACTGGGGGGTTCGCTCAAAACGTGATTTGTATTTCGAAGAAACGGTTAAACAATGGGCCGAAGCAGAGCACATAACGTATGTTCCTGTGTTATCCGAACCCGACGCCGATTGGCAGGGGCGTAGCGGTTACGTTCACGAAGCGGTATTGAAGGATATTGCTGATTTTTCGCAATATGATGTTTATGCTGCCGGCCCGCCAATTATGGTTAGCTCCGCGCGCAATAGTTTTTTAGAGGCGGGATTGCCTGAGGCGCAAATTTTTCATGATGCCTTCGAGTGGGCATTGGATACACAAGCGGCGATCAAGAAAGATTGATGCTTGTAGTATGTTCAAATATAAGTCCGGCAGGCCCCTAGGAGGCGAGTCCTTTTGGACTGCAAGCCTAGCGTAAACCAGGTAATGAAGTATTATTGGTAGCCCTTTCCAGGCCAAGCTTATACGAAGCATTGGCTTGATCCGCTTCACCTAGTTCATCATAGACTTTGGCAATTAACTGATAGGCTTGTGGCCCGGCACCCTGATTTATGCCGCATTGCAGATAATCCCTTGCTTTGTCCCACATTTGATTGGCGATAGCCAGGCGGCCTAATGTGATAAATAAAGTCGGTGTTTCATGTTCGTCGTTTAACCATTTCTCTGCATGCACCATTTGTGTTAATACTTCAGATCCTTGTAGTTGGCCATAGAGATCAAGCAGTTTGTTATTACTACCGTGGAGGCTAATTTGTTGATCTATCAGTTTTATTGCTTTGTCGATATCGCCGCAGCTTGCGAGTTGCTGTGCGTAAATGGCGACAATGTCACTATCTTGTCTAAGGATTCTTGGGGCGCGTTGCCAGGAACTGTTTAAGTGGTCGGCATTGCCAGTAGCGCCAGCAGCCATCAATAATTCCTGATGCGCCTGTTTTTGCCATTGATCGCATTCTTTGCCTGGCAGGACGCCATATTTTCTGGCCAGTGGTAATAACTCTATTAATCGCTCCCAGTCTTTGAGCTCGATATGCAGCCGTGTTAATAATTTAATAATCAGTGTGTTTTTAGGCGCGTCTGCGTGTAGCCGTTTTAATGTTGCCAGTGCTTGTTCGTATTGGCTCTGGTTAAGTTGCAACTCTGCTTGAGTAATGCCGATAGTCATATCAGCAGACGGGTCGAGTTGGTGCGCAATTTTTAGGTAGCGATCACGACGTTCGTGAGCCCCTTGTTGTTGGGCGGCGCGCGCAGCAGAGATGTAGTTCAGGGCAGGTTTTTTGCAATCGCTGATATGGCTTAATAATAGTTGCTCAGCGCTTTCCCACAGACCGGAATTTAGCGCAACCATGCCGCGAATCATGCTTTCGTTGGCTTTGTTACTTTTTCTTTGTCTGGACCAGCGGGATATTTTTTTAGGTGCTTTGCGCAACATACCTAAAAAACGAAATAAGAAATAGAACGCAATAAAGCCAACGGTTATGGCGATTACGAGCACGGCAACACTGGTCTCTATCGTGTAGTTGTGTATGCTAAGGATGACATGCCCGGGGTCATCTTTAGTGATTAGAGCAATAGCGACACCAGCGGTAAGGGCAATTAATGCGAAAATCAGCAGCTTCATAGTGATTATTCCGCGTTAGTGTCTTGTTGGTATTGCCACTGCCGCAAGGCATCTAATGAACCCGATATATCGGGAAACACCGTTTTGATTTCTATGCGCTTTAGTTCGTCGATGGTTTGTTTTAACGCGCTACGTTTCGTGTTGTTGTCAAAATATTTGAGCAACCAGTCGCCTGCAATGTCGAGGCTTTGCCTATAGGTGTTGGCGTCGCCCTGCACCAGTGATAGCCGCGCGCTTTCAAGTTTTAGTCGCAAATTTTGATAAATGAGTGCGCGCTGATCGGGTGTTAGCAGTGGGTTGGCTGCGTCGTTATCTGTGCGTTCTCGAATAACTACGAGTTTCTTAAGCGCTTGCCATGCTGTATCGAGGCCGCCTAGCCAGCCTTCGCGTGTGCTTTCTTGGGCAAGGTTTGCAGTCGTTTCACCTCTTTGTTTGGCGGAGCTTTCGCTGTGGCCTGCCAGGGAAAGTTGGTCGACGCGCGACTGCATGCTGGCAAGTGTTAAGGCGGCGCCAGTAATATCGGTGACCTGTACTGATTGTAATTGTGAAATTTCATCCGTAATCGCAGATCGAATATCAAGTATTGTCGGGTCACCACTTTCGCGCAGGCGTTGGTCGGCATTGCGTAAGGCGGTAATGCTGCTGTCTACGTCGCCAACGAGTAGCAGTTGTTGATTGGCTATCGCTAACAGGTATTCTGCTTCGGCAATGAGCCAGCCTGTTTTAGGGTTGATGTTAAGTTTACTATGCAAGGCTGTTATCGTTTCAGCAACTTGTTGAGAACGTTTGATGGCTGTATCAACATTTTTCGTAAGGCTGCTGATTTGCAGGTTTTGTTGCGAAATTTTTGTAGCAAGATCATCCGTCGCTGAGGCCACAGATGTGATTTGTTCACCAAGTTGACGAATGTTCCCCTGGCTTGATTGATCTTGCTCGCTCAAGGTTAAATCGAGTGCGTGTTTATTGTGTTGTAGCTGCTGCCACAGCCACCATGCGCCACCTGCTGCGACGAGTGCGATCAGTAATGCGAGCAGTGCAATAACAGTGGCAAGAGAACTGTCTTGTTTTGGTTTTTTTTCAATCGAAGCTGAAGCAGCGTCAACGTTTTGCTCGAGGTCAGAAGAATCTGAAGAAGCGGCTGTAAGCTCTTTATTGTCGACAGTTGATTTGGGAGTATTGCTTTCTTTTTTCGTGTTCACGCCTGCTGCCTCGTTTTGTTCTTGCTCTGCCACCAGCTTGTTATGACGCTGGCCATTGCTTCATCGTCGGGTTCGGGGCTAATCACTATGTCGTTACGAAACCCCAGCTCTCGCGCCAGCTCAGCCGTGCGCTGACTGTTGCTTACCAAGGCTGTATTAAATAGCCATTTCTCATTGTTACACAATGCGACCAAGTTGCGCAGCCCTTGTTGGCTTGTTACTGCGATGATATCGCAGTTTTGACAGTCGTTGAGAGCCGTTAATGTGTGTTCTGGCAAGACCCGTTTATAAACTTCGATGTAGGTGATCGTTGCGCCGCGTTGGCTGAGTGTTTCAGCAAGTAATTCGCGACCGCCAACGCCACGAATAATAGCGATTTGCTTGCCCTGCACTGCGTGTAATAGCGGCGAAGCAAGTAATGCTTCGGTATTAAAACCCTGTTTGGGTAGTAAGCTAACGTTGATGCTATGCGCGCGCAGGGTAGCGGCGGTTTTATTGCCGACGGCGACCACTTTGAGGTGGGTGGGCAGTCTATCCGCTAGCTGCGGTAGAGCATATTGCACGGCGTTGGCGCTTATAAAGATGGCAATGTCACATTGGCTGAGTTGGGTCAGTTGCTGTGTGAGTTCAGGGTTATCGCCGACCGCAACAATAGCAATGACAGGAAAGCGAATGGCCGCGCCGCCCGCATTTTCTATTAAGCGGCAAAAGCGCTCGGCCTGATGTGCAGGGCGTGTCACCAGCACCGAGAGCTTGTCTAAGGTTTTGTCGTCAATGTTCGGCATGCAGCTCGGCAAGTATGGCTTTGGCACCGCGATTGAGTAGGTCATCGGCAAGTTCAAGGCCCAGTTTTTCGGCTTCGCTGCGATTGCCATTGACGCTGCCGCTGATAATTTCAGAGCCATCACTGCGTGCAACCAGCCCGCGTAATGTCAAGATATCGCCATCGAGTGTGGCGTGACCACCGATGGGAACCTGGCAGCCGCCTTCAAGGCGGTGATTCATGGCGCGCTCGGCGCGTACACGAATAGCCGTATCGTTATGATTGAGCACAGCGATTAAGCCTTCGATTTCGGTGTTATTCTCACGGCATTCAATACCGATAGCTCCCTGGCCGATAGCGGGCAGGCTGAGATCAGTGGCTAAATACTCAGTGATATGTTGAACAAGGCCAAGTCGGGTGAGTCCGGCGCTGGCCAGGATAATGGCGTCGTAATTACCGTCATCGAGTTTTTGTAAGCGTGTGCCGACATTGCCACGTAAGTCTTTAATGATCAAGTCAGGTCGCTTTGCCAATAATTGCGTTTGGCGGCGCAGGCTGGATGTGCCAACGCAGGCGCCTTGCGGCAAGTCGGCAAAGCAGGCATAGGTGTTTGAGACAAAGGCATCGCGCGGATCTTCGCGCTCTAGAATGACCGGCATATGCAGGCCATCAGGGAATTCGACGGGGACATCTTTAATAGAGTGAACGGCGATATCGGCATCACCTTCAAGCAGGCCGACTTCCAGTTCTTTTACGAACAAGCCTTTGCCGCCGACCTTGGCTAATGGGGTGTCGAGAATTTTGTCGCCTTGCGTGACCATTTTCACCAGCTCAACCTCAAGCCCCGGATGGGCCTTGCGTAAACGGGCGGAGACATGTTCTGCCTGCCATAGGGCGAGAGGGCTTTTACGCGTGGCAATTTTTATCGTTTTATTCATGAATCGCTACCAAAAGGGGCACAATACGCCCAGTTAATACTAAAAGAGACCTTTACCGGTGGGGCTGGCACAGGTGCACGAAGCATCTTTTCCGCTATGGCGGCGTTTACCCCTCAAGGGGGTACTCAGAAAAATAGTCTCATGCCCCAAGGGTTTTGTTCAATACCCCTTTGAGGGGTACACCTCGAAGCGCAGTGTACAAGAGTCAATGAGCATTTCTACGTGCCCTTGGGGTATGAGACTGTTTTTGCCTTGCCCTAACGAAAAGTCTACGTTGTGCACCTGTGCCAGCCCCACCGGTAAAGGTCTCTAAAAATGTCAGTTCAGGCGAGATTTTAGCATTTTGCGCACGCCTGCGAGATGGCGGCGGCTGATAAGCAGTGATTCGTCGCAGTGTTTGAGAAGTAGATACTGACGGCCTTCGGCGCCGCGCTGCATACCTTTAATATATTGAACGCTGACCAAGGCATTGCGGTGGACGCGTAATAGTTTGTCGCCAAACTCTTCTTCCAGCTTACGTAGTGAGTCTTCGATCAATACGTTACCGTCGATATGGCACACGGTGATGTATTTTTGGTCGGCCTGGAAATAGAGAATATCGTTGATCGCGATGAGGTCGATATGGCCAGCACTGGTAGCGCTGATATGGCTGCGTCGGCGCGGCACGACAGCGCTTTTATTCAGGTTTTGTAGCTGTGCCTTATTTAGGCTTTGGGCGCGATTTAGCGCTTGTTCTAGCTGCGCCTGCTTGATGGGTTTTAGCAAATAGGCGGTGGCCTGGGCTTCAAACGCGGCGAGGGCATGCTCGTCATAGGCCGTGGTGAAAATAATTGCGGGAGGCTTGTCGAGGCCGCTTAAATGTTCGGCGACCTCAAGGCCGTCCATGCCAGGCATGCGAATGTCGAGCAACAGGATGTCGGGCTCGTACTGCTCGACTTTGGCGATGGCTTGTTCGCCATTTTCTGCAAGCCCCGACAGCTCGTAGTCGCCCATCTCGGCGATCATGCGTTGCAGACGTTCGCGTGCCAGTGGTTCATCGTCAACAATAATTATTTTCATATTTCACCCAAACGACGATAGGGCAGTGTCAGTGTCACGATGTAGTGGTTGTCTTTAGTGCTCGTTTCTAATTGTGCTTCGCCTTCATACCAGCCAGCGAGGCGTTGGCGGGTGTTTTCCAAGGCCATGCCCAGGCCCTTATTCTTTGTTTGTGGCGTTTGCTTGCCGGTCAGTGGATTGCTGATTGTCATATGAATGATGTCTCGATCCAAGTACCCGTTAATCTCAATACGGCCGCCATTCACAGACGGTTCGATGCCGTGGTGAACAGCATTTTCTACCAAGGGTTGCAGTAGCAACGGTGGAACCGCAGCATCATCGGGTAGCGTATCGATTTGCCACAGCGTTTGTAGGCGTTCGCCGAGGCGCAGCTGTTCGATATTAAGATAGCGTCGTGTCAGATCGATTTCATCAGCCAGGCGGGTCGCGTTGTCACTGGTGTTGAGATTGTTACGAAACAAATCGGCAAGGTCTTCTACTACGGTTTCCGCCAGCTCCGGTTGGCTGCGAGTAAGGCTGGCAATAGTGTTCATGCTGTTGAATAAAAAATGCGGCCGAATGCGTGCTTGCAAAGCATGCAGCCGCGAGCGCGCTTCGGCACGAATCGACAGCCGAGACTGATGCTGGACATAAAAATAGCGTAAGGCGACAGCGCAGATAATCAGGCTAATGGCGACATTCCGCAAAATGAAGCTGGTGTGGGAAGTGCTTTCAGCCAGCCCATTAAAATTGTTTGCTAGCATTAAACGGTAGGCCAACTCAGAGACCAGAGCGGTGATACTGGTGACTACAAATAAGCTGTAGAGAGTGGTTATGGTGACGCCTCGGCGGATAAACCAGCGTTTGCTCAGGCAGAGTACGGCGGTGCTGGTGAGCGCAATCCACTGGATAAACAAGGAAATCAAGCCAAGATCACCCCAGCGCTGCTGATCGCCAGCCATTGGTGCCAGGGTTAAGACGAAGGCCAATAGCTCGGCGATAATGACGACCAGCAGCAGTGCCCGCATCTGACAAAAGTCAGGCAGGAATGCGGCCATCGCGTCCGGCGCGGTTGCAGGTTTTAGTTTGGCTGACATAGGTGCTGATTTATGATTTGGCTCTATTTTGAAGTATATCGGCCGGTTACGGTAGGTCTTTGGCGGTGGCAAGCACTGAATTATTGAACCGTCACTATTATGACAAGCTTGTTATACTGCCGCGAAGTGCATTTTGAGGAAATAGTGTGAGCAGTAATGACAAGTTGTGGGGAGGCCGCTTTAGCGAATCGACGGATGCCTTTGTGGAAGAGTTCACCGCCTCGGTGGCTTTTGATCGTCGTCTCTACCGTCATGACATTGCGGGTTCCTGTGCTCATGCATTGATGTTGGCACGCAGTGGCATTATCAGCGATGACGAATGCCAGCAGATTCTCTCCGGCCTTGAAAAAGTGATGGGTGAAATCGAGTCGGGCACATTTGAATGGAGTGTCGCGCTTGAGGATGTTCACATGAACATCGAATCGCGATTAACCGCTTTGGTCGGCGATGTGGGTAAAAAATTACACACAGCACGCTCGCGTAATGATCAGGTTGCTACCGATATTCGTCTCTATTTACGTGATGAGATTGATGTGATTATTGATGAGGCACGGCGCCTACAGGCAGCCTTGCTTGATCTTGCCGAAGCCGAGGCCGCGACGATAATGCCTGGCTTTACCCATTTGCAAACGGCGCAGCCTGTTACTTTTGGACACCACATGCTGGCCTGGCATCAGATGTTATTACGTGATGTTGATCGTATGTTTGATGTGCGCAAGCGGGTTAACCAATTGCCGTTAGGTGCGGCGGCATTGGCCGGTACCAGCTACCCTATCGATCGAGAGTTTGTTGCTGAGCAATTGGGCTTCGATGGAATTTGTGAGAATTCACTGGACGCCGTGTCTGATCGTGATTTTGCTATCGAGTTTGTTGCTGCGTCGTCAATTTTATTAATGCATTTGTCGCGTTTTTCTGAGGAACTTGTTCTTTGGACGTCGGCACAGTTTGATTTTATTGATCTGCCTGATCGTTTTTGTACAGGCTCATCTATCATGCCGCAAAAGAAAAACCCGGATGTGCCAGAATTAGTGCGCGGCAAGTCTGGGCGTGTTACTGGCCATTTAATGGGCTTATTAATGTTAATGAAGGCGCAACCGCTGGCCTATAACAAAGATAATCAGGAAGACAAAGAGCCGTTATTCGATACCATAGATACGGTTAAAGCGTGCCTGCGAGTGTATGCCGATATGATGCCTACCGTCACCGTGAAGCCAGAGCGTATGCGCGAAGCAGCGCTAAAAGGCTATGCCACTGCCACTGATCTGGCTGACTATTTGGTGCGCAAAGGTATACCGTTTCGTGATGCTCATGAGGTGGTTGGTCGCAGTGTTGCGTATGCGGTTGAAAAGGCGAAAGATTTAGCCGAGTTGAAACTGAAAGAATTGCAGCAGTTTTACCCGGGGATAGAGCAGGATGTATTTGACGTGTTGACGCTGGAAGGTTCAGTCAATGCGCGTGATCATGTCGGTGGTACAGCGCCGGCAGCGGTTCGCGCTGCCGTTGCCACGCAACGCCAGCGCCTGAAAACAGTTAGCGTTTAGGCGCTACTTGTTTTATTAAGAATTTCGACAGTGTGCGCTAGTAGTTCATGCTCGGCCTTGCGTATGAGGCGTTTGGCGTCATCGCCATTTACCCAGGTAGAAACACCGACATGTAACTCTACTTTGGGTCTATGTTGATCGTGTGCGGCTTGCACTTCGGTTTCATTAATATTTTTAATCAGTTTTTCGGCAAGACCGCGAGCAGCAGTTTCATCCGTCTCTGGCAATACCATTAATAACTCACCATAACCAATGCGACCGATATGGTCAGCCCATCGCGTTTGATCACGCAGTTTTAGTGAAATATTGTTAATAATTTGATCCGCGGCGGCGGCCCCCAGTTTTTGGGCAAGCAAGGTAATGTTTCCGACATTGATACGCACCACAGATAATGCATTGTGATAGCGACGGCTGCGAGCGACCAATGGTTCTAACAAGTGCAAGAGAGCGCGGCGATTAGGCAAGCCGGTGAGCGGGTCACGCAGGCTGACTTCTTCGAGTTCGCCATTGAGCTTGTCGCGTTCCTGGCGCAGTTGTTGTTCAGCGCTTACGTCTGTGTAGTAGTGAACGCAAGCCGTTGCTTGTGGCAGGTGCAAAGTACGGTTAGTGGCCTTGAGCCAGCGTGGACGTCGATTTGATGCCGCCGGCAGGAAAAAGCGTTTTTCTGGGTTAAACAGCCATTCGAACTCTGGCGGTAGAGTCATTCTGCTGCGACCAATCAATTCAGTTGACGATACACCGACGTAGTTTTCGATAACATCGTTGAGCCAAATCAGTTTTGATTGATAGTCGAGAATGGCGACGCCAAAGGGGGCGTCTTCAAGCGCATGTTTTATAAGAGAAATATCATCTTTTCCCATCATTTTTCCTATGCTTAGTAGTGTTACGGCCTATGTAGTGGTTAACGGCCAAGTGTTTGTCTGCTTGAGGCTCATTTTTTCTATTTTTTAAACTCTATTTGTCTCCAGTAATCAGGTGCGTTTGCCGATAGAGATACTTGGGGGGCTGATTATGGCAATGTTATTGCTCATTATTATATTGCGCGTATTTCAACGCGCTCTTTAAGCCGAATTCAAACTTGCAACTGGTTAAGGAGAACGCATACGCGTGGACGTTAAAGCAGTCAAAAGGCGATTTCTTGCGCTCAACTTTGACCGTATTGAGCGAACACGTAATTCTTTGCGTGAGAATCAGCGCGACGCGCTCGATCTTTTACCGTTGTTTTTTCACGTAAACCATCCCTTGTTACCGGGGTTTGTGGCAAAAGAAACCCCGTTCGGAATCGCCGACTACAGTCCAAGCAAGGCAGTAAAGCAGGCCGCAATAAGGCTAAGCAAGGGATTTGAATATAAGCGTCGCCCATTGATGCGATATGACATCAGCTCTGTCTTTTTGATGGGCAGCAGCGGCACGGTGGCTTATTCTGATAAAAGCGATTTTGATGTTTGGGTTTGCCACAGCCCTGATTTAAACAAGACGCAATTAATTGAATTATCTCAAAAAGCCAAGGCGATTGAGCAATGGGCCGATGGCATTGGTATTGAGATTAATATTTATTTGATGGATCCGGATCGTTTCCGCGCAGGTGAAATGAGTGATCTCTCTGGCGAAAGTAGTGGCAGCGCACAATATCATTTGTTACTTGATGAGTTTTATCGTACCAGTGTGTTATTGGCCGGCTGCTATCCGTTATGGTGGTTGGTGCCGCCAGAAGAGGAAGGAAATTATGATGCCGTTGCGCACAAGCTTAAGCATAATCGTTTCATTAAAGAGGGTGAGTGTGTCGACTTCGGTGGCTTGTCTTCAATACCAGAGGAAGAGTTTTTTGGCGCGTCCATGTGGCAATTATTCAAGGCTATAGACTCACCTTACAAATCAGTGCTTAAACTGATGCTTATGGAGGTTTATGCGCATGAACGTAGTAGCGGAGATTTATTATCGCAGCGTTATAAGCGCGCGGTCTATGAAGGCAAGAGTGATCTTACTGAGCTTGACCCCTATGTGATGCTTTATACGAAGCTTGATGAGTATTTAAAAACTTTCGGTGACGAGAGCCGAATTGACTTGTTGAGACGCTGTTTTTATTTCAAAGTAAATCTTAAGGTGAGCGAGTATACGCGTTTACGCAATCGCAACTGGCGCTGGCAATATATGTTGGATGCAGTGAGAGAGTGGGGTTGGAATGAGAACTATCTCAATATTCTTGACTCACGAGCGCAATGGAAAATTCATCGTGTCACTGACGAAAGAAAAATTCTTGTTGACGAGCTTACGCACTGCTATCGCTTTCTATCAGATTTTGTTCGTAATAATGAAGTCTCGGCGACAATTCAGCAGAGCGATATGAATTTGTTAGGCAGAAAACTTTTCGCTACGTTTGAGCGTAAAGCCGGTAAGGTCGAAATTATTAATCGTGGCATCAGCGGCAACCTATGGGAGAGTCGCCTATCGCTCCACTATGGTATGAGCCAATCCGGTTTTTCCGCGTGGGAACTTTATCCGGGTATTGTTGATATTGCCCAGGCAGCAGGTATGTCACCGTTGAAAACAAGTGGTAGTGTGCTTGAAGTGGTCGCCTGGGCTTATTTTAATAAAGTCTTGGATTCCCATTCTGGTGTGAGCGTCTATGCGGGGGCAAGTAAGTTCACTTCACGTGAGTTAACGGCAGTGGTCGATTACATAGAAAGCACATTTTCGCATGTGACTTTAGATGCGCAAAGTACAGATGATTATGCAAAAAATGTGCGTGTCATCAATGCTGTTGCTATTGTAAATATAGGTGTTGATCCGATGTCCAGGATATCGGGCGAAGGCCGTCAATTGATGACCAGTCAAACGGATGCTTTGTGTTATAGCGGTATGCATTACAACCTGGTCAATACCATAGATATGCTGATTACAACCAGCTGGGGTGAGGTGCTGACCCAACATTACGGTGGTAATAATGCAACTCTGGATTGTTTATGTGAATATTCTCGTTTATCCTCATCAGGTGCGCCTGGTTCAGCCTTGCCATTTACCAGCCGTAGTTATTCTTCAGCACGCGGCATGATGATTGGTTTGCGCATTGAATCCTTGTTTCAAGACGTAATACGTTATTTTTATGGTAAGACAGATAAGATTGAGCGGCAGTATATTCTTGCCGTTGGCGGTGACTATTATGCCCTATCTATGCAGGATAATGTCTTGGGCTATCAGTGCATTGGCGATTATGCGGACGTGTTGGAGTATTTGGATAAAGTGCACCTGGAGTTTTGTGAAACAGTAATAGATCGTTACACTTTAAAAAATACTGTGCTGCCACTTATCTATAAGCAAAACCGTAATGATGTAATACAATTTTTTTATTATATGGAAGGCGAACGAGCAGCTGTTTATGTGCTCGATGAGTTAGGTGCATTGTTTCATCAGCAGCTTGAATGTTCCAGTGGCCAATTTTTACTGACCCATTTTAGCCATATATTTGACTCTATCTATTTGCGTAGCCAGGCGCACCGTGAAACGGCGAGCGAAGCATTGCCGGTAAGCTATTGTGAGATTGTTGGGCGTGGTGCTGAGTCATGGCGCCTTGTTCGGCGCAAGGTTGTGCGCCAGCCGGGCCTGCATAGTGCCCGTACCTCCTTGCGGGTGATTGGCAGTCTTATTGCCGAAGGAGAGCTGAAATTAAAGGTGTTTTGCGGCGAAAAAGAATTCAGCTCACTGGGCCTGGGTGATACCATTTTTGAGCAAGTTGCTGAATTTATCACCAGTATGCGTAAGTCGAACAAGTTCTACCCGATCTATGTTACTGATTTGGACATGCCTGCCTCAGTCCTGTCTGAGGAACAACGTAAACGACCGGCTACATCGCACTATCTGGCTTATAAAAAACAGCTGGAGCAGCGCTTCAATGATGCGTTGGCCTTTACGCATAACCAGATGTTATCCTCTACAGCTTGATTGTTCGTTATCAAGCTCAAGCGCAGGCATTAGCCATCTGCTAGCGCAAGTGTTTATACTAACGCCTCATTTTTCCGGGTGTGCTTATGAAATCCCTGCTTATATTTGCGTTGCTGGCGCTGGCGTCACTATCTGCCTGCGGTCAGAAGGGCGATTTGATTTTGCCTGACGATTCACCAACCCATGATAAGAGCGAGCTTGGTTAGTGGATTACTTCTCACGGCATCAGCAACAACTCTTTTGTGAGAATGTTGCGCTCGATGATATTGCAGCGCGTTTTGGTACGCCCTGTTATGTCTATTCACGTGCGACAATAGAGCGTCATTGGCATGCATTTGATCAGGCTTTTGCTGAGGTCGATCACCTAGTCTGCTATGCGGTGAAAGCCAATAGTAATCTCGCTGTGCTCAATATGCTAGCGCGATTGGGTTCGGGTTTTGATATTGTTTCAGCCGGCGAGCTGGAGCGTGTTCTTGCTGCAGGTGGTGAAGCAAGCAAGGTTGTTTTTTCCGGTGTCGGTAAGCGTCGCGAAGAAATTGAGTTCGCACTGCAAAAAGGCGTTTATTGTATTAATGTTGAATCACGCTCAGAGTTAGCGCGAATACAGCAGGTCGCCCAGGCCATGGGCCTTGTTGCATCAGTTTCTTTGCGCGTAAACCCCGATGTTGATGCCAAGACGCATCCTTATATTTCAACTGGATTAAAAGAAAATAAATTCGGCATCGATTTTTCTGAGGCCATAGATGCTTACCGCGATGCGGCAGCAATGGCTAACATTGAAATCAAAGGTATCGATTGCCATATCGGTTCGCAACTGACAGATACGGCACCGTTTGCTGATGCAACGCATCGCGTTGTCAAGTTAATACAAGCCTTGTTGCAGGAAGGTATCTCTCTTAGTCATATTGATATTGGTGGCGGGCTTGGTGTCAGCTATCGTGATGAGGTACCGCCTTTGCCTAATGATTATGCCAAGGCAGTTTTAAGTGCCTTGCTGCCCGTGTCTGGCATAAAAGTATTGCTTGAGCCGGGCCGGGCCATTGTCGCTAATGCGGGGGTTTTATTGACCCGTGTGGAATACCTTAAATACAGCTCACACAAAAATTTCGCTATCGTTGATGCTGCCATGAATGATTTGATGCGGCCTGCGCTGTATCAAGCATGGCAGGATATTACGCCTGTAAATGCTAAAGACGACGCAAAAACAAAATGTTATGACGTTGTAGGGCCAGTGTGCGAGACAGGAGATTTTCTCGGTAAAGACCGAGATCTTGCATTATCTGAGGGTGATTTACTGGCTGTGCGTTCATCAGGGGCTTACGGTGCCAGCATGAGCTCTAACTATAATTCACGCCCACGTGCTGCTGAAGTTGTCGTTGATGGCGATGTGGTACACCTTGTTCGTGAGCGCGAAACGATTGCTGACCTTATGCAAGGTGAAACAATGTTGCCGTGATGAAATGCGGCTTTCCCGTATCTTTTTTTGAGCTCTCCAAAGTCACTAAAAAGTTCGTTGAGCGCTTTTTAACCGCTACGCTGCCAGATAAACTGGTCAGGGATTTTTGTTCAGATGTTTTATTATTAGGTCTGCGATTTCATGAATGTGAGTCGCCTGTTGCCAATCTTCATTGCTAAGTTTTACTGAAAAATGCTTCTCCAGTTCCATATCAAACACCAAAAAATCACAATCCTGCATTTTAAAGTCATTTATTATATGCGTATTTTCATTGATCATTTTTTTTCATTTTCATCAAGAAAAGCTATTGCATCTATAAATATAGCAATAACATTTTTTATAACTGATTCGCGGCTTATTTTTTTATTAACCATTTTATATATCCGTAATTATTTTCTATATACACACTGGCCAATACTAATAACATCGAATACAGCCAATCCAGCGGCTGCAAAAGGTAGCGCACGACCTATAATTTCAAAAACCCAATGTCCTTGTTGAAGTAGTTTGTCAGGGCTTTTTGTTCATGTACTTAATAAACAAATCAGCAACTTCACGGATGTGGGCTGCCTGCCCCCATTCTTCAAGGTCAGGTTTTACTAAAAAATGCTCTACTAATGCAATGTCAAACGCCATTGAGTCAATATCAACAACATTAAAATCCTTTATGATATGAGTATTTTCATTTACAGATTTTTTTTCAGCCTCATCAAGAAAACCTAGCGTCTCTATAAAAATATCAATAACATCCTTTATAACAGCTTCCCGTATTATTTTTTTATCAGACATTTTTGTGTTCCTGGTTATTTTTTATAAACACACTGTCCAATGCTAATAACATCGTATACAGCTAACCCAATAGCAGCAAAGGGTAACGCACGACCGATAATTCCGAATACTCTTATTGTTCCAAATGTTGTCTTAGCAATATTTGCACTGCTGGAGCCAGAACGAAGAAGAGCTCTTGGGGAAAAGTTGGTGCCAATATGGCTTGAGAGATTAGTGTATTTACTTGAACCTGGTGCAACTCTATACCCCAATTTTATTTTTTCTATAGGAATGCTAGCGGCCCCAAGAATCCCCGCTGCTGCTGTTAATCCATAGTGTTCTTTTGTGCACGCCCATAAATCATCTACAGTGACGCCATCATCTTCAATATCAACATCAGAGGCTGAATATTTAACGGTTTCATATCCATTGCTATTATTTGATGGCAGTATTATTAGTCCGCTGTTGTGTTTTGAACGCATAATTTCGCTTGCTAGCGTGAAAGTATTAGGATTAAAGGTGGTATCACAAAACTTTAAATCCATTATCCCTGTATGAATGGCAGGAAAGATATCAGTTTCTCTCATTACATTTCTCCTTAATAATTTTTACGCAGTTTTAGAGTTTATTCTGCGGAATGTTCCATATAACATTTGGCTATGCATTACTTTTCCGCTTCCATGTAGGTAGGAAAATTTTTATTATGATTTAAATTGTTAGCCAAGCCTATCACAATAAATGCTAAGATAAAATATGGGAGGAGTCATACTATCGCGCTATGATTTATGGTTTGAAAATACGTTCCATTGTTCCTCTTAAAGGTATTTCTAATGAAAAAGCACAGTGCTGCTCGCAAGCTAGAAAACTGAATTTTTATTTGTAATCGCATTGTCGCCATGCTTCATAGAGCACAATCGCGACAGAGTTGGATAAGTTGAGGCTGCGACTATTCTCTTTCATGGGGATGCGAATTAAATCGCTGGTATTGGGGGAATATAGAATTTTATCAGGCAGGCCTCGGGTTTCCGGCCCAAATATTAAGGTGTCACCGGCTTTGAAGTGGTAGTCGGAATGTGTTTGTGTGCCCTTGGTTGAGCATGCGAGTAAACGTTTGGGTTTAACGCTATCTATAAAGTGTTGGAGCGAATCATGTTGGCTGACGCAAGCTAGATCATGATAATCGAGCCCGGCGCGGCGTAAGCGTTTATCATCCAGTTCAAAGCCCAGAGGCTTGATTAAATGTAAGGATGCCCCGCAGTTGGCGCATAACCGTATAATGTTGCCGGTATTGGGCGGAATCTCTGGCTCGAATAAAACAATATTAAACATATAATGCAGGCAGGTTTGAATGTCAGATAAGAAGTCGTTACACCCCGAGGGCGCGCTGGCGTTAAAGTTTTGTGGAATGGATTTCGCTACTCCCCTGGTCTTACTATCCGGCTGTGTCGGATTTGGTGAAGAGTATACTCGCGTTGAGGGTTTTTCCAACCGTGATGCTGGCGCTGTTTGTCTTAAAGGCACGACCTTGGCACCGCGTTTGGGTAATCCTCCGCATCGTATTTACGAAACCGATATGGGTATGTTGAATGCCATCGGTCTGCAAAATCCAGGCGCTGCTTATGTCGTGAATGACATTTTGCCCAAACTCGATTTTGAAGAAACTCGCTTTATCGCCAATGTTTCCGGCTCAACACTGGAAGAATATGTCGAGGTCACGCGGTTGTTTGATGATTCGCCTATCGACGCTATTGAGATCAATATTTCCTGTCCTAACGTTAAGGCCGGTGGTGTTGCCTTTGGTAATGATCCCGAGATGTCAGCGCGCGTGGTTGAAGCCTGCCGTGCCGTCACGAACAAGCCCATTATTACCAAGCTGTCACCCAATCAAACCGATATTGCTGGTAATGCACGGCGTTGCATCGAGGCGGGTAGCGATGCTTTTGCTGTGATCAATACCTTAATGGGTATGGCGATTGACGCTGAGGCAAGGCGGCCTATTATTGGTAACAACCAGGGTGGCTTGTCAGGTCCGGCGATAAAACCGGTGGCGCTATTAAAAGTGCATCAGGTCTACCAGGTTTGTAAGGCGCATAACATTCCGATTATTGGCCAGGGTGGTGTGGCCAATGCGACTGACGCCATCGAGTTTATGATTGCTGGCGCTACAGCCGTAGGGGTTGGCACTGCATTGTTCTACGACCCGCTTGTTTGCTCTAAGATTAATGGTGGTATTGCTGAGTATTTACAACGGCACAATATGAATTCGGTAACGGATTTGGTAGGTACCTTGCGGTTGAACGGCGCGTAGGTTTTGGGGGCATAGGTATTTTTATTGTGTTTTCGTACGACAAGCTGCCGGCGGCATCGCTACGCGTAAAACCACTAATGCTTGTTATGTAAGGTGACTCTATTTTAATTTAAGCGCATGTTTGTATTCAAGTCACCGATCTTATCGAGGCCGGTGGAATGCTTGTGGTGTTTATTGCGTTTAAGTCATCGAGCTTGGTGGTGCAAAATAACTCGTGGAGCAAGGTAATTACCCGCGCCGCCTTGTGGTTGTGCAAGGAATAATAGATGGTTTGCGATTCACGTCGTGTTTTGACAAGTTCATCTCCACGCAGCACGGCCAGATGTTGGGATAAGGCTGATTGGCTCAGCGGCACTCGCTCATGTAGCTCACCGACAGATAGCTCACCTTCAGAAAGAATGCAGAGAACCATCAGGCGGCCACGATTGGAAAAGGCCTTCATTAGTCGAGCTGCCTCATCGGCGTGCTGGGCCATCTTTTCAAGATCCAGATTCAGTGCTGTAGCACTGATGGGTTCATTCTCTGCCATATCTGCTCCTAACGAAAATCTTCGGTTAGTATAGGATTTTCGCTTTATTTGAGCAATGCTAATTTATCATTGACTAATTTAGAGTCTGCTTATATATTGGTGCTATATTAGATATTACGCATATAGCCTATGTTAGGGTTCAGACATGACATCTCAAGTAAAGAGGCTTTTCCTCAGGTCGATGAATACTCCCAATATTTTACTGAACCAAATTAGCCGGTGGCGCTGAGGTGGAGAATTTCACACCTTATACTGCGCTGATAGGTGGCGCTTTGATCGGGCTTGCCGCGACCGTGCTACTCCTCATGAACGGGCGCATCGCCGGGGTCAGTGGCATCCTTAATGGTATTTTTAAGTCTTCACGTGGCGATGCAGCATGGCGCGTGTGGTTTCTGATTGGTCTTATTATTGGTGGTGGTCTGTATATTATGTTCTTTCCCCCCGCATTTGAGCCGCGCACCGGGTTTCCTTTGGCATTGTTGGTGATCGCAGGGGTTCTGGTTGGGTTTGGTGCGCGACTTGGCAGCGGTTGCACTAGTGGTCACGGAGTATGTGGTCTTGCCCGTTTATCCGGGCGCTCTTTAGTTGCGACCGGGGTGTTTCTTACTACCGGCATGTTGACCGTGTTTTTTGTAACGCGGCATGTGTCAGGAGTCTGAAATGAAAGCACAAGTGGCGGCTCTCTTCGCTGGCTTATTATTTGGCCTGGGGCTTGTCGTCTCTCAAATGATTAATCCAGATAAAATCATTGGCTTCCTTAATGTTACTGGCGATTGGGATCCCTCGCTAGCCTTGGTTCTGGTTGCAGCGGTTACAATGAGTTTTTTGGGATTGCGGCTGGCAGCCCGGCGTACACGGCCGATTGTAAGCGATAAGTTTCAAATCCCTAGCCGTCGTGATTTAGATGGTCGGTTGATCATCGGCGCGGCGATATTTGGTATTGGCTGGGGCCTTGCCGGCTATTGTCCCGGGCCGGCGCTTGCTGCGCTAACGGTCGGCACTTGGGAGCCTGTGGTGTTTCTTGGTGCGATGTTTTTAGGGTCGCTTTTGTGTCGCTTTTTTGAGTCCAGGTTTCCTCAAAAGGCGCCAAAAATATGAGTGCTGGTAGCATGCGAACTCAAAGTCCCGGATATTTTCGCGGGTTTCAATAAGCCAGTGAACCCATCTAACGCATAAGGTTCAGGCCGTCAGTCATTATGACTTTCCTCCGCACCCGACTTACTGTAACTTGATAAGCATATAGAGTTATATAGGCCAATCAGGCGGAGGCACGGCTGATGGTTTTTTAATAGGTTAATGAGTTTTACGGGAAATTAATAATGCGAAAATTTGCACTGTGTTTCATGGCGATATTTTTCTTCTCTTCGATGGCTGTTGCCGGCACTGGTACCGGTGTCATCAACATTAAGAGTATTCACGAGGTAAAAGGTACGGCGGATCGGCTGGAGAATGCCTTAAGAGCAAAAGGCATGACCATTTTTGCGCGAATTAATCACACAGAGGGAGCGAAAACAATCGGCGAGACATTGCGTCCGACCGAATTGATTGTTTTTGGTAACCCCAAGGTAGGAACCCCGCTGATGCAATGCGGGCAAAGCATAGCTATAGACCTTCCTCAAAAAGCATTAATATGGGAAGACGAAGCAGGAGAGGTATGGCTCTCTTACAACGACCCTGAATATTTGGCAAAACGCCATGGCATTACAGGGTGCGATGAGGTTATTAATAAAATAGAGGGTGCGCTCAGTAATTTTTCGCAAATGGCCACTATGCGATAAGCCGCTCCCTAACTATTGTTATCGCATTTTTTGGTTTGGGCCCTGAATGTGAGCAGATACTCTATATTTCCATTTAAATGTAAATTAAGAGCAAACTCTTAATTTATTCCAAAAAAATATGGCGGCAGTAAGCCGACCAAACACATGAACCATTAGTCCTGAGTATGACCTGCAGTAGCTCAGACTTTATCGTACAGTCACCAAATTAACTATGAAAATTCTTTAAAAAAGTGTCCGGTATGGCTTGACCGGTACAGATTTCAAGCAAGGGGGCAAATATATCAGCAACCCTGTTAAGCCGCTGAACAAAAGCGATATAACCTGACAGCTTGGGAAGCCAGCCTCGTAAATGTCGATCTGCGTACTTGTAGATCTGTTTTATCTCCCGATTCTTGCTCCATAATCCTGAAAAGGTACAGGTGCGATCACCTCTTCATCTGAAAAGCTTGGATCTGCATAATTGCTCATTCGCTGACAATATAAACCCATAAATTATTCTCATAGTGTTTGCATATGTACAGATATGTACAGATATACTGTCATCAATTATTCTTGCCAGTTCTATGGGGGAATTCTATAAGAATTGAAGGAAAGTTAAGGTCTTCCTCTATTTTATGGCTCTAATTTATGGGCTCGCTACTATGTTAGTTCTTAGTTCACATTTAAATTTTTAATTTCGGGAGATTACATGCACAAGAAAATTTATGGTTGCTCGACCGGATTTATTCTGACACTCACTACTCTATTTCTTGGTGCCTGCGGCGGCGGGAGCAGCTCCTCAAATCCCAGCAACTCGACCGACAATATTAATTTTGCGCAGGAACAACTCACAACGCCGGTAGAACTTAATGGCGGTGGCATCAAAGGCCCGCTAGCCCATGCGACTGTAAACATATACCAACCAGACTCAAATTTCCCCGGGTTTTTTGACCCAGCCCAGCCCATTGCCACAGGCAATACAGATGCCAGCGCCGCCATACAAAACCTGAGTCTACCTGCTGGAACCACGCTACCGCTAATCCTGGAAGTAGATGGCACCGACAGTACCGATCTAATCACCAACCGAACCCCAGTGCTAAAGAAGCTCAAAACCGTTATCACTAAAGACCAGCTGGAAGCCGGGGTTCCTATCTATGCCACACCACTCTCGACAATGACCTACTTGGTTGCAAAAAATGCCGCTAACGACGGCTCTGTTAATGACTTCCTTGAGCAACTAGCTCCGGCTAATCAACTCGTGTTATCGGTATTTAATTTTGGTCTTAACTCCAACCTGAATACCTTCCTTACTTCGCCATTGATTGACAGCAACGCTACAACTGCAGCACAACAGCAACTAGCCGCAGAGTATCGTGCGGCAAACGAGGCCTTGGCGACTGTTGTCTTCCGCGCGACTAATCGACTTCGCGCAAACGCGTCCAATGTCAGCGAAGACATTATTCTGGCCCAACTCGCGCGTGATCTGCAGGCTGACCGCCGTATAGACAATCGAGCGGGAGGCACTCAATTACGCCACGCCGTCAACCTCGACATTATCAGCAGCAATGTACTTGATTTAACCATCCCCAGATCGCAAATAAAAATCAGCGATATCGCCAGCGTACTCGAAGACGAGCTGCAACTAGGCAATTCCACCGCAACCTTTCTGATACCCGATTACACCCCCCCCCTCACTCAAGCCTTACTTAATGCAGATACCGATAGCGATGGTATCGTCAATGCACTGGACTCAAGTGGTAGCGTCGACGTCAGTAATGGCAATGCGAACGGTAACGACGAGAGTACTATTAATAATGTAGCAAGTAGTAATAATGCAGCTATTTTGCAAGTTAATTTTGATCGTCTCAGACGAGGAGCTTACAGAGAATCAGATTTAAGACGGGATTTTCGTGTTGGAACACAGGGCTATAGAGACTCCGTTAGAGGGCCGGATAATAATGCCGTTGATATTGTGGCCGACCCAGCCAATTCTGGTCGCGGCAATGTGATGAGAGTGGTACATCACGCTGGCGTTGGCGGCGGTAGCACTCGACGAGAAGGAGGTATGCGCTGGCGTGCAGACTTGCCCCCCGCTGATGAGTATTATTTTGCCTATGATATCTATGTTGCCAATAACTGGCACGAGCCACACCAATTCAAGATGCCTGGCTTGATCAATGGCACACTGCTTGAGGCTTCACATGCTGGAGGCGTTACTCCGCAGGCAAACACATTAGCCGCATTTTCTGCATTAATGCAGACCAATAGAGATGACGCATTTCATCGCGGTAACGCCGCAATGGGTGGCTATTTTTATGACAAAAACCAAGTGCAGCGCTTTGACTGGCTCAATACGATTAACCCTACTTCAGAGGCGACAGTGGGCCAATATAATATGCCGAAAGGCCGGTGGGTAAAGATTGAGCAGTACATGAAGTTGAACACGGTTAACCAACGGAACGGTAAGTTGATGATCTGGATAGATGGCGTATTAATGCTGGATGAAGATCACCGTTGGCGCGCAAACTTGCGATATCCAGGCAATAAGGTAAGCAATGCAAATCGCCGTATCGATGGTATATGGTTATACAGCTACTATGGCGGCAATCCCAGCGACCCAAGGAACCGCGAGCATGGAGACCAACATCAGTATTACGATAACTTTATCGTATCTAATTCACCAATAACCCATTGATTGAGATTCGGGCTTTGCAAGAGTCTTCGCCAGATTGCTGGCGGAGACTTTTTTGTAGCGACTCAACGGCCTAAAGAATGAAAATCCATCCATATAATTTTAAAGTCTTGAGTTTTTGCACCGCCAACATAATAAGAAATCAACTACATCTTCTTACAAACCGGGTGAGTAACCCGCAAAGGGTAAGTAAATTGAAAAATAGAAACTACGTTCACAAAAAACAATTCCTCTCTGTCTGTATCCCCCTCGTATTTGCTGCCTTGTTACTTCCGCTAAGTGCAGCAGGTGCCATTTTTATCGAGGCAGAAAATTACAAGCGGGGCGGCGAAGGCGTGGGTTACCACGACTCTGATAACCGTCGCCGGGGTAACTACAACAACGGTCGTGGTGAGTCTGTTGATCTGAGCCGCGTACCCGCTCGAGGGGAGAATAGAACAAGCCGTGGCCCTGCGACGGTGTCATATGTGGCCAGAGGGGAGTGGCTGGCTTATGACATTAATGTACCCGTAGCGGGGAGATACCAGTTTGAGATTCGCAGCGCCCGCGCTCCAGCAGGCAATGGCCGCATTCGTCTTGAAGTAGACGGTGTCAATGTCAGCGGCCCTTTAACTATCGCCTCGACAGGTGCGTCCTACCGCTATCGAACCTTTCGTTTCCCGGGGATAGCACTGCGGGCAGGCCCCCAGCAATTGCGATTAAGGTTTGATAGCTCTGGTTTTGAGATTAACTGGTTTCGCTTGAGCCTGACACAGCCTTCAGCACGAGGGAACACCATCCCGACAATAACCAACCCTGGTGGGCAGAACC
>NVRF01000049.1 GCA_002400775.1 Gammaproteobacteria bacterium | reverse complement strand
GCCTGATTTTGAGCTTGCTTTGGGTGCATTCTGGGGTAACGTCAGACCATTCTTCTTAGATAGTGGTGACCAATTCCGTTCTCCACCACCACCATTACCAGATGTCGACTTTGCTGAGTATGCGAGAGCCTTTGCTGAAGTCGCTGCGGTGGGTGGTGCCGAAGATAACGCCAATACGCCAAGCACCGGTACTGATCGCACTCGTTTCTCTGGTAACTATTGGGGTTATGATGGTGTGCCGTTGATTGGTGTGCCGCCACGTATCTACAACCAGATTACTTCTCAGCTAGCATTTAAAGAATACAAAAACGATGCTTTGGCATTTGCTCGTGTATTAGCGATGACRAATATTGCTATGGCTGATGTGAGTATYGCTGCGTGGGATAGTAAGTACTTCTACAATTACTGGCGTCCTGTAACGGGTGTTCGTGTTGATGACGCTAACCCATTGACCTTTAACGATCCAACCTGGGATCCTGTAGGCACATCAGTAGTCAATACTGCAGAAGCAATTCGTCCKACTCCTCCATTCCCGGCTTATCCTTCAGGCCACGCWGCGTTTGGTGCTGCAGTGTTTGAAATTTTGCGTGAATCAATAAGAGATAACACTAAATTTACCTTCGTATCAGATGAATACAATGGTACCGGTGTAACGCCAACAGAAGAAGGCCCAGTAACACGCCCTCTTGTTCCTGTTCGCTTTAGCTCATTGACGGATGCTCAAGAAAGCAATGGTGTTAGCCGTATCTACAATGGTGTTCACTGGAGTTTCGATAATACTGCTGGTCAAGACCAAGGTGAGAGAGTTGCTCGTTTCTTGCTTGACGATGTGGATGCATTTCAGGTCAAATGGTAGCCTAAGCCAAGTACTTTTTGGTTAGTAATGTCGCCGGCGCTATCACAGGGTAGCGCCGGTTTTTTGCCCAGTGGGCTTTGTCCAGTGACGTAGTGAGAGAAAAACGAAAGACATGAATATGAAATTGTTACGATTGTTTGCTTTACTATTATTAATTTTCATAGTGAGTGGTGGCGCGATGAGTGTCGCCTTAGCCGATGATGAGGCCGCTGACGGTGTGACGAGACAAAAATTTGTCGAGTTATTTCCATCGGACCTTAAGCCAGCATTTACTCAAAATACCGTAGTCAAGCTTAATGCTATCGTTCGTCGCTCGCTAGACGCGATTAATGAATATGACGAAATCATCAAAGATGTGCGAGTCGCGGTAGATAAGGTGGTGACTGAAAATGCAGTTCCAGACCTAAAAGAACAAGCGGGACAAAAGGTTGCTCAAATCACTGTTCTGGATCAAGCATCCAAGAGTGCGCTTAGCGACATGATGGCTGCAGCAACAGAATTACGTAACAGTGATGAAGTGTTTAATCGAGCGATTCTCGCCGGTATGGTTGATTTTGTTGAAGATGTAGAAAGAGAAATCGCAGCGCAGCAAATTAAATTAACAAAGATACTAAGCGAAGTCTAAAAAACTGCTTCGTGCTTAGGTCTCTATTAGCATATTTTCTACTTTAGAGCCCTTACTCAGTTTCCCTGCTGGGTGAGGGTTTTTTGTGTGTTTGGAATATGCCATTACTGTTGTTATGGAGGTGACCTTATTGTTAATAAATTGTAAGATCGTTGAAGTTTCGTTCGACTATTCTACATAGTCACTTAAGCTAGGCCCGGTTAGGCCAATGAAAATAATTGTACTACTGAGACCTTTGCACGAAGCATTTTTTCCGCTATGGCGGCGTTAAAAACAGTCTCATACCCCAAGGAAGGGTACGCAGAAATGCTCATTTACTCATGTAAACTGCGCTTCCCCGACGATTTTTGCCTTGCCCTAACGAAAAATATACCTCGTGCAAAGGTCTTGCTACTATTTATATTAATGATTTTCTCTGGCTGCGCCTCGCTACCCAAGTAGGGCAATTGGCCACAATGAATTCCGCCTTATTTCTGTTATTTTGCTGCTTATCAAGCAGATAGAAAAAATAGCGATAAGCAGAGCTTAGATGTCTATCCAGGATGGGTGAAAAGTTACTACTATGGCAACGTACTCTATAATTTCGGTTAGCTCAAGGCTATAGAAGAGGCAAAAGAGTTCGTTGATGGCCCGATAGAAAGTAAGTCCATTGAAGAGAAGATGCATGTTACGGGTAAAAAATTTCAGCACAATGGTCAAAGTCGAAGTTAGCGCAGAGTATTAACACAAAGCTATTAGGTGTTTGTGGTGTATCCCTACAAGAGGCCTTGGATAGAGGTGAAGCATTAGAGTATCTTGATCGTGTTACCAGTGATGTCGACGCCTTATTAAGTCAGTGTGCATCAGGCAGCTATATAGATAAATATTACTACCATCAGCAAAGCGAAGGCTTCTTTTGTTAGTGATCGGAGGTTAATGTCATTTTTATATCTGGGGAACGTCCGATTAATTCATGGCTCGGTGTCTAATGGCTAAAATCTCCTATTTCATCGTTGCAAATCTTGGCACCCCAAGAGCACTTTCTCAGCAATGCTAGCAGATTGCTTTAGGGTGAAATAGTCTGGTTATTACTGGCGCCCCGAGTGATTGGCGATAGTCCATCACGAGGAAGTGCTCTTGGGGCGCTATTTGCACCTCGATCTGAAAGATTTTCTCTCATCATCCACTCAGCCCAGAATTAATCAGGGGTTCCCTAGGTTCTGTTGTGAAATTTTGCAATTAATGTAGGGTCACCGCTATAAAGGAGGTATTTCATGTCTTACACACAAAATATAAACCCGTCACAATGGTCAAAACTATACGAATATCTTAAGCCCTTTCCGCGCATACACACAAAGAATGAAGACAAGGCTAAATGCTTTGTGGAAGCGGTGTTCTGGATTTTACGCAGTGGGGCGCAATGGCGAATGTTGCCTCGGGAATATGGGGATTGGAATGTTGTTTATCAACGATTTTCGGATTGGGCGGAGCGCGGTGTATGGTACAAAATGTTGTATTATTTTGCTCGCGACCCAGATATGGAATATATTATGGTAGATAGCACGGTTTTGCGCGCTCACGCTTGCGCGGCGGGCGCTCTTAAAAAAACGGAGGGCAAGAGAGACAGGCTTTAGGGCGTTCTCGCGGCGGGTTTTCAACCAAAATCCATGGCCTTTGTGATGCTCTTGGCAACCCTTTGGATTTTATTCTCACAGGCGGAGAAAAAGCAGATTGTACACAAGCTATCCCCTTGATAGAAAACAAAMAATATGAGGCTTTTTTGGCTGACAAAGGGTACGATACGGACGCTATTGTGGCCCATGTCCGTGAAAGTGGGGCCTCGTGCGTTATTCCACCCAAAAGAAATCGAAAAGTTCAGCGCGACTATGACCAGGAGCTATACAGGGAGCGACACAAGATTGAGTGCCTCTTTGGTTTTTTCAAGCATTATAGGCGGCTATTCTCCCGCTTTGAAAAAATGGCATCAAGATTTCAAGCCTTCCTCCACTTCGCCGCAGCTCTTCAATGGTTGAAATAAATTTCACAACAGAACCTAGTGAGAGAACAAGGTTATTCAGTGCCAGAGGCCGCAAAATCACTGGGGTTAGCCAGTAATATGCTGTATTGCTGGAAGGAGCAGATAAAATCACAGCTTGAAGGTAAATCATTGTCGGTAGACGAACGTGAAGAACTAAAGCGATTGCGTAAAGAAAATAAGAATCTACGCATGGAGAAAGAGATTTTATATGTACAGGAAGTACGGTAACTCGGTTTTGCAGGAGCAAAAACCGWWAAAAAGGCCAGTGCCTTCTTCGCGAAAGAAATGAAGTAAAGTTTGACTTCATYAGAGACGARTCAGYSCATTWCCCGGTRAYYRYTTTATGCCGGGTAATGCAGGTCAGCACCTCAGCTTATTACACCTGGAAGAAACGACCAGGACAGCTGATTAGTACAGAGGTCTTGCATCTTCATCGTCGAATGAAAGCGTTATTTAAGCAGAGCCGTAATAGCTTAGGTAGCCGTGAAATGATGAAGAAGTTACGTAAAGAAGGCTTTCAAATTGGTCGTTACAAAGTACGCAACTTAATGAAAAAGCTGAACTTAAAAGTCACACAGCGCGTTGCATACAAGGTAACAACGAAAAGAAACCACAGTGATGATGTTGCTGATAATTTATTAAATCAGAACTTTAACCCTGTTGCGCCTAATCAGATATGGGCGGGTGATATTACCTACCTGAAGACAGGCGAAGGCTGGATGTATTTAGCTATCGTAATGGATCTGTACTCGCGCCGTATAGTGGGCTGGTACATCAGCAAACGCATGACGACGGACTTGATATGCAAAGCAATGATCATGGCTTATAACTTGAGACAACCGCCTAAAGGACTGGTGTTCCATAGTGACCGTGGATCACAGTACACCAGAAAGCGTTATCGAAAGCTATTGAATGAATATGGTGTACGAGCAAGCATGGGTGATGTGGGTGCTTGTTGGGAGCGCGAAGCCTGCCCTCGGGGTACAATGCAGTGGTTGAGCGTTTTTTTGGAAGCCTCAAGCACGACTGGGTATTTAAAATTGCTCAACCAACCCGTGAGCATATGAAAAAAGATGTAGCGGCTTACATGAGGTATTACAACATTGAGAGGCTGCATACTACGAATGGTGATCAGTCACCAATTAACTATGAAAATTCTCTAAAAAAAGTGTCCGGTATGGCTTGACCAGTACATAACTACAGTTTTTTGACTTCAAGGCACATCGCATATCAACAACGATACCGAGAAAAACCTTCGGTATCTAGCGTTACTTGACACCTTCCTCAAGCTCAACCCGCCCAGCATGAATCGATAACATAGATACACTGACACCTGCCATAACACTTTGCTTAATGTATAGGCACTACCCCGCTCTATATAAAGTTGAATCTCAAGGTTTCTGACCCACCATTAAGTTATCGACCACCTTATGAAGACACTCAGCGCCAAATGCAAATAGAACACATTGAGGATAGAAGCCAGAATTTGGGTATTTCACACACTGAACCAGAAAACACACTTAAATGACGGCGGGTACATGTGAAAAGCTCCCTTTTTCGGTAAAATCAACATTCATATCATCCTTGCAAAATACGTAGCCTGCCATTAAACGCACCCCAAGAACCACGTTCTTTTGTTGGGCCTAAACAACTATGCGAAACCTACTAGTCCATCAATGGTCACCTAGCGTGACAACTGTTTAAGTAGCCAGAGCAAAAAAGTAATACAATACAGGAGCTGCAGTCCTGCACCAGCAGGCAGAGGCTTTTTATTTACCTACAACCAAGAAGAAACTCACATGGCCAAACCAGACACCTATATCGGCATTCAAAATGAAATCCAGGGCGGCATGACCAATATTGGCAAAATTATTCGTGATGCCTGGGTGTTTGAACTCATTCCAGAAACAGAAACCTGCGAAGGTTGGAACCTCGCCGGGATTGACGCTTTATTACAAAAGGTTAATGCCGAGTGGGATAAATACGGCTGTTCAGTCAGCCAACTGCCGAAAGAACTGTTTAAACGTCACCAGAGAATTCATGGTGCAGGCGTAGCAAAAGCCAAGTCTCTGGGCTGGAGCGGCGAAGACGAAACAGACGACGATAGTTAACTAGGCTACAAAACCAACGAAAATATAGGCATCAACACCTAAAGCACGCGAAAACAATTACTCAGAACCAAAACAACATCAAAAAAACAGCATTACTACGGGCCAGCAGCAATGCTGTTTTGAATACTCTATCTCTAGCTCTATTCCATCACGATTCTAAATCACGTCTATCCGCGTAAAAAAGCGCCTGTCAATACACCTAGTAACGAACGGTTACACCGTAGCCAGCGACATTAACCGCCCCCCCTCCCCCAAGAAAACCCAACACTACCGAGATGCTGAAATAGCCTTTGACGTATGATCCAAATTCCACGATAATAGCCGGCTAAACGCGCCCGTAGCTCAGCTGGATAGAGTACCTGGCTACGAACCAGGCGGTCGGGAGTTCGAATCTCTCCGGGCGCACCAAACACAGAAAAGCCTCGCTATAAGCGGGGCTTTTTTTTGTTTGGTGCTCTTGAAAAGGTTTTGAACTTTCGACGCATCTAATTGACTGCGTTCAACTCGTCACGGTTAGTACGTGACAACATCTGGGGTTGCGACGACGATCCTTGAATGGTGGGTAATAGCAAACCGTCGCTCCAAGCGGGCCACAGTATTACGATGCTATGTGAGGCCTCATACAGCCTGAGTTTTCTAGACACCTTTCTGATTCACTAAATAGTCATCCCTGAAGTATCAGGCTGACAAAGCCGATAATTGAGCATTCCCCCCTGAAGGTGGTCTTCCAATTCCCAGTATCGTCTCTTTTTGTGATCACTTTATACAGACACAATAAAACCAAGCCAATAGCTTGGCTAGATTGTAAGACTGATGATGCTTGGGATGGAGGCCAACGCGGGCGGCAGAATTTGCGTGCGCACTGTGCTTTGCTAGGGGTTGCCCATTGGGGGAATCCTCAGATGGAATATCAATCTTTTACGGAAGCTCAACGATCAATCGTTGATTACATGTCGGGGTATTACAACCAGACCAGACCAGGCCGCATCAACATAATGGTGGGCTTCCACCTAACAAAACCGAGGATCTCTTCTCGAGTTCCTCTAAATCCGTGGCCAATACTACTTGACCACTACAATTGTCGCCATCGTCGTAGGCGCAACCTATGTTATAGGTGTCACGATCTGATAAAATCTCGCGAGTGCGACGGGCAATCAAATCATATTCGTATGAGAAACAATCATAAATCAAACACCTGCCCGCAATATTTCCCCTAATAATTATTACCACAATATTATTAGTTATTTTCAGTATTCGCAGGCATTGCCATGCTCGAATACCAAACCATTTTAATATCGGCAATAATTGCTAAGCAGGAAGAAGAGTTCAAACCATCAGTTTGGACTCTCGGCGGGGGGGGGCTAGGGGGCGTTCTCAATTAAGTTTAACATGTACCTATAATCCATAGGTATCCTACAATCTTTCCGTGGAGGAAAACCATGGGCCGAGCAATTTTGAG
>NVRF01000048.1 GCA_002400775.1 Gammaproteobacteria bacterium | reverse complement strand
TTAATCCGGGGCATATTTTAGATAAGGCAGCATTTTTAGCCGGTATGTGTAGGGCAAAATGCAAGAGTGGGTTGAGGGTCTTTGGTTTTCAACAGCCTGTTAGAAATTGTCACATTTTTAGACTATCCTTGATACTATCAAGACATCTCTATAATCGGATTTTTATTGATTCGTGAAGAATCGACAAGACCACCAGCGCATACTTGTATGCAGTAAAAAGCGTTACAATTTTAAAGCACACATTCAAGGTACATAACCATGAAACTTTTACACAAAACTCACGCCACATCAGTTTTGCTAAGCCTGCTCATGCTACTGACTTTACTTTCTACTACAGCGCTTGCTGGTAAATCAGTGAACCCAGTCAACCAAACCAGCAAAGGAATCGCGGTTAAGGGTTACGACATGGTTGCCTATTTTATTGATAGTCAGCCGACCAAAGGGAACAAAGAGATCACTTATGACTGGAATGGTGCGACTTGGCATTTTGCCAGCACTGAAAATCGCGATCACTTTGCTGGTAATCCTGAAAAATATGCGCCACAATACGGCGGCTATTGTGCCTACGCGGTGAGCCAGGGTGCTACGGCAACCTTTGATCCCAAAGCATGGAAGATCGTCAATGACAAACTCTATCTTAATCTTAATCCGAAAATCCAAAAGAGATGGGGAAAAGACATTCCGGGTTACATCATCGCGGCTGATACAAACTGGCCCCAAATCATTGCAGAGAAATAGCGCGCACTTATCTGCTACAGAAAACAACTTGAATTAATAATGTGGGCCAGCCCACTTTTTGCTGGTAATCAATCGTTTGGAGAGAAAATAATGAGATCAATGATGTTACAGATAGTCGCAGTGCTTAGCTTGGCTGCAGTATTCGCAAGTGGTAGCGCTCTAGCGTCTAATGAGCTAGCCATGCAAAAAGTAGCGAGCGACAGCCCTATACTGCTTGCCTCAGGTTCTCACAACCCTTGTGCTCATCACGACAACGACAAAAAAGCGAAAAACCCTTGTGCTCATCACGGCAACGACAAAAAAGCGAAAAACCCCTGTGGCCACCACGACAACGACAAAAAAGCGAAAAACGCGTGTAACCCTTGCGCTAGCAACCCTTGTAGCAAGAGCCATTAATTAATCACACAGAAATACACTTAAGGGGGCGTAAGCCCCCTTTTTTATTGGCGGCAGCCAACACTGGGCTATACTAGCTATCTTTATTTAAATTGTTCCTCTCATGCTAAGCCTTCGCAACCTGAACATCATCACCGCTACCTGCGCCGTAATGGGAATAATTGTCTTACTCCTTACCAATGCCGGCCCTGTTACCGATAACGGCATTCCCAAATTTCTCCTTTTGATATTGATGTTCTCCGAATTCATTGCCATTGCCGGTATCGCCGGCGTCATCATGGCGGCAAAACAAATCAAACTGCGTGGAAACAGCATCGCGGTTTCTCTCACTGCAGCATCATGTGTATTGTTCACCATCGCCTTTGGTGCGTTTGGTATCTCTATCTGGCGTACCTATATCGACGCTTGAACACTTACGTTATCAAGCTCTTAGTGACCAAAGGCTAATGTGATAGTTAATTACTAATGATCAAATGCTTACAATCAATTTTACCGATCAATGGATTTCAACTCTAATAAGACCCAACAAAGACAACACTAACGGAGATAAATATGAGCAAAAACGTATTAACAACATCATCGGGTGCGCCCATCAGCGACGATCAAAATTCGCTGACAGCAGGTGAACGCGGCCCTATTGTCATGCAGGACTGGCAGCTGATTGAAAAACTGGCCCATTTCAACCGAGAGCGCATTGCAGAACGTGTTGTACATGCCAAAGGTTCCGGCGCTTACGGTACCTTCACTCTAAACAAAGAYCTCKCTGAYTAYACCATCGCCGATTACCTRAACGGCAAAGGTAAGCAAACCAACGTTTTTCTACGCTTTTCTACCGTAGGTGGCGAAAGCGGTTCAGCCGATGCTGAACGCGATCCACGTGGCTTTGCTGTCAAGTTTTACACCAAACAGGGTAACCATGACATCGTTGGTAATAATACACCCGTATTCTTCCTACGTGAYCCRAGCAAGTTCCCRGATTTTATTCACACTCAAAAACGTAATCCAGCRACCAACTGTAAAGATGCGGAAATGGTATGGGACTTCTGGTCGCTCAACCCGCAGGCCATGCACCAAGTAACGATCCTGTTTTCTGATCGCGGTGTGCCTTTAAACTATCGCCATATGCATGGCTTTGGCTCACACACTTTTTCTATGTGGAACGCCAAGGGCGAGCGCTCTTGGGTAAAGTGGCACTTCAAGACTGCACAAGGCATCCAGTGCATGACGGAAGACCAGTCACGCAAAATGTGTGGTATCGATCCTGATCATGCCCAACGTGACCTGGTTGCAGCGATTGAGGATGGCAATTTCCCGCGTTGGAAGGTACAGATTCAAATCATGCCTGAAGCCGATGCTAACACCTATGCTATCAATCCGTTCGACTTGACCAAGATATGGCCACATGCTGACTATCCTTTGATTGATATTGGCGTGCTTGAGCTAAATCGCAATGTCGACAACTACTTTGCAGAAACCGAACAGTCCGCCTTTGCCCCTAACAACCTGGTGCCCGGCATCGGCGCCTCACCTGACAAGATGTTGCAGGCGCGTTTGTTTGCCTACCAGGACGCACAGCGTTACCGTCTTGGCGCCAACTACAATGACCTTCCTGTTAATTATCCACGCGAATGTGGTGCGACTAATTACCAACGCGCTGGCGCCATGGCAGGGACAGTTTGCCCATTTGATCATGGCGCCACCAACAGCGCAGTCAGCAGTGTTAACTATGGCCCCAACAGCAAAGGTGGCCCGGCCGAAGATACGACCGTCGCCGAGCCGCCGTTGAATATCAGCGGCGCCGTAGACCGTCACGACCACCGTGTTGATGCCGATGACTACAGCCAGGCAGGCGATTTATATCGCATCATGAGCAACGACCAAAAGCAGCAATTGGTCAACAATATTGCCGGCGCCTTAAGCGGCGCGTCGAAAGCAGTACAAGAGCGTATGCTGCCACATTTTGATAAATGTGATCCGGCTTATGGTCAGGGAATTCGTGACGCTATAAAGTAGTACGGTAAACGAAAACCAGGCCTGCGTGGTGCAGGTCTGGTTCATCACCTGAATAGGTCGACGCATGCATACACTACTACGCAAGCTCTACCTCGCTATTGGCGCGGYGGCAACCGGYCTCGGCATTATCGGGATCTTTGTTCCACTGATGCCRACCACCTGTTTTATTCTTATCGCCGCTTGGGCTTTTGCCAAATCCTCACCGGCAGCCTATCAAAGACTATTGGATAACCAACACCTGGGGCCACGGATTAAAGACTGGCAACAACACCGTATTATTTCACGTCAATCAAAACGCATCGCCAGCCTTTCTATCATCGCCAGCATTGCGCTTTCCATGTTGCTGCTGAAAGAATCGACARCGGCATTAGTCATTCTTTTRAGTGTGATGTRTAGCCTACTGTGGTTTATTAATACTCGGCGTAGTGAGCCTGTCAGTCACCAGACTGAGTTAGAGGTTTTCAAAAACACCTGAAAAGTATGTTCTCAATTTTTCAGCTACTACCCTGAAGTCTGTTAAAAAAACCCATATCAAGCTTTACTGTCGACACTTTCGCCGCTGACCACGTAACAAACTGTAATTGGATCCGTAAACAGTTTTGAATTGGGTATCAGTATCTTATCTCCTTCGCTGCTTAGTTCTGTATAGCGCAAGTCGATAGCTACAACATCACCTTCATATCCGGATATTTTTATACGATCACCAATTTCGAAGGGTTGGTATAGCAGTATCAGAACGCCTGATAAAAGATTTGAAATGGTATCTTTTAGCGCAAATCCCAAAGCAAAACCTGTCAAGCCCAAGCCGGCTATAAGCGCCGAAACATTAACGCCTAAAACACCGAGCGCTAAAATAAAACCAAACATGACAAGCGCTACACCACTTATACGGGCAACGAGCACGACGACATGATCATCCAGTTTGAGCTTAGCCGAAGCTCTACTAATTGCGGCCTTTGCGATTCTAGAGGCCACCAAAAAAATAAGCACAATAGCAACCGCACCAGATACCTTCGGCACCCAAAACATCGTGCTAGCTAACAACGTTTGTACTAAATTTTCCATAAACCCATCACACCCCCGCCGACACAAATACTACGATTAAGTTGATGGTACCGGAACATTAGGCATGCGAGCCTCAAATGTTTAATCTAGGAGCCTGTCGGACATAGGATGATTCTCGGCAACTGCTCCATGCGTGCCCTACCTCCTGCATCCCTGCAGTCGTACTGTGGCGACAGGGAACCGGCCCATTTTTCCGGTATTTTTTATTACATAGCTCCACTACCCCCCTAAAAAGATCGGAAAAATGGTGTAAATTTAGCGCTCGTCTCGCTACAAACACCTAGATCCGCCAGGCGTCTAGCACCAAATTTTCGCGATATCCTTCAAAGTTTACAATAAAAAAACATCCAGCCGCGTAACTAATCATCACCACAAAAAAATATCGGATAGCTCATCAAGCGCTAGAGCGTTCGTAGAACTCTTTGACAGAAATGATTCTGCGAGCTTTTATATCCCAAAGAATATAATCAAATGTACTCATAATTTTTGATAAATTAATACGCGGCACTTCAACGAACAAATGACGATATTCCTGATGACACTCTTGCAATAAATAATTAGGAATACGTACTGACAAATGATGGACATGGTGATATCCAATATTAGCGGTAAACCAATTTAAAATTTTGGGTAGTTTCAAATAGCTAGTGCCATGCAAAGCCGCCTGATAGTAATCCCAACCCTCGTCGTCCGAGGCATAAGCGTGCTCAAAATTATGTTGCGCAGCAAACAGGATAATAGCACTCGCTCCGGCAAGCGACAGACTGATTATGTAAATAATAAAAAACGCCAAAGGACCCAACAAAAAACTCATCCACAACCAGATACTTATTAGCATCAAATTATTGAAGGTCATGCACCTGTACTCTTTAGCGCTAGACCAGTACGTAGATTTAAACTCAGCAGCAATGGTTTTTAACGAGGCACTTGGTCGCTGCAACTTACCAAGTACTAAATGGCGAATTAGAAGCAGACTACCTTTAACCCAAGTAAAGCGCGGATTGAAAATCAAATACATAAACCCCGCCAAAGGAGCGTTCATCAGCTTGCGGGCTCGCACATAAGATTTTTGTTTCTGAGTAGAGAGCTCTGAAAACTCATCTGTAGAAAGTGTACCTAAAGGCCCGCGATATTTACTCCAATTACCATTAGTAGAGTGATGAAAATTATGCCGTTGTGACCAGACATATTGAGGCATACCAGAAAATACACCAAAAATAATACCGCTAACTTTATTCAAACGAGAGTTTCGAAACAGACTATTATGACCAGACTCATGCATCAATACGAACATGCGCAGCAAAAACAAAACCATAAAAAATATGCATAACGCGGTCAGCCAATAAGAAATTTGCAGAGAAATTGCGGCAAAATACCACAGTAGCAAGTAAGGCACTATGGTGTTCAACATCTGCACCCACGCTTTGATGTTGCAGGATTTAGAGTATTTTGAAATGAGCTCAGCTTTTTGCTGTTTCAAACGTAAAACCGAGTCTACGGCCATGGCCACTGCCTAATATAATTGGTGTTGAGAGGGTAGAGTAAGTAGGAAACTATATGCACATTTATTGCTGGGCTAAACATCGATAACTAAGTTGCGCCACTAAACTCCTCTACGATATACGCTCCAGCTTAACCAAGCCAGAGTTTAGTTAAAACCTTGAATTTATTCGTAGCACAATGGGGCTTCCTCAACGCATCCCCCCACTATGGACACCAGCCAAACTCTGACTTTTATTATTATCAACAATAAGTTGCAATTCAAGAAATCGTAACATACTTTTACTCTAAACACCGGCAGTGGCAAGCAATAAATATCAACTTAATCCCTTCCAAACTCAACGCCAAGTTGGGTCTTCAGCTACGGCTTGCTCCCGGCCCCATTTTTCTGGCGATAACCCCTCCCACCAATTAAAGGTATCTGTATCTAAGGCCTCCGGCATCAACTTTGACACGACAGTAGCACGATCTATTGCTGCTTTTTTCATTCTTTGTTTCAACAAAAACCGCAGTTTCTGCATGAGTGCTTTAGGTTGATTAAAAGCTTTTGGATTATCAAGATATTGAGGGGTATGTAATAACTCCATATTTTGCGTAGTAAAGCCTAAGCTAAACAAGGTGTCTTTTAACCCCTTTAAGTTAAAAAAAGTGCATGATGTTGGATCATTATAAGGGCTTTCAGCGCCTGTAGGGCAAAAAAGCATTGCCTCCTCGTTATCGTCTAACATCACCCCAGTCTCAAGAATTAGATCACCATAATCATTAACGATAGATTTAATGAGCCTCAATGACCAAAATGGGTATCTCAAATGGTATAAAACACCTGGGAAAACAACTACGTCGAACATGCCGAAACTTTCCAGCTTTAAATCATATAGCTTGAATTCGTAAAATTCAACTTTCGAATTGAAATAGGGCACTAAAAAATCTACTGCACCGCGAGACAAATCATATCTATACCAATTACTTCACTTGCACCTAACTTCTCAGCTTCAAACGAGAAAAGGCCATCTCGACAGCCAATATCTAAAACCCTTTTGCCTTTCAAATCAATTGATCTCAAAACCCTAAGAACAACTTGCTGAAGCGGAATAGGCTTAGATACACCAGGCGTGCTAATATTTTCGGTTAACTGAATAGAATGGTAAAACTCATACCCCTTTAATTCTTTTATTATCTCTTCTTCGTTCATACCGTACCCACCCGTATTTCTCGATCGAGAAAAAATATGCTACGTCAATTCAATTAGCAAGTACAGCTCCGAGTACCAACATGCAGGCAAGCTGCGATGACAGTACGGCTTTCTTCAACCAACCAAAGCAAGAGAGTGCTAATATGAGGCTATATACAACTTACCTACCCATGAACAAAGCATCAGATTCATGGCTTGAAGAAAACAGATCTCAAGCAAACAGGGATTGCATTGATCCTGGGTAGTGATGAAGCTACGACCAATCGCCAACTTAAACACAATATTGGTTCTCCGTGGCCATCGCACGCTCCAACAGGCTGGTGGCCTGGCATAGAGCCGTCCAACAAACAAAGCTGCACGTCATGCATATAAAATTTCGTGTGTTTTTGCTATACATAAAAAAAACCCCCTGTAGCCGCGAAGCTACAGGGGGTTGGTATTAAAGTCTGGCAGTGTCCTACTTTCACATGGGGAAACCCCACACTATCATCGGCGCTGAGCAGTTTCACTTCTGAGTTCGGGATGGGATCAGGTGG
>NVRF01000004.1 GCA_002400775.1 Gammaproteobacteria bacterium | reverse complement strand
CTTCTTCACCTCTCGCTCTCGCTCCTACTTACGAATATGCAGACGGCGTTGACTATCGGCGACTAACCGCCTTCGCTTCGCTTTCCTTGGCGGTCAGCGGTCGTCGTTACTCATTACGAAACATTCCGAGAAATAAATTTGCACATAAAATTGTAAGACCTAATAGCAAACCACCCACACCAATATAAGTAAATGTTTCCGTCATAAAGTGACTATGCGCAGCGCTCCTTCCTATTGATGGAGCCAGAAGAAACATCGTAAACCACGACAATGGATACAAGCCGCCAAGCCCAACCAAAAAAGATGAGACTGTTTTTAACTTCTGCTTAAGAGAAGATAGCATGACGAGAATAACCAGCCCAAGCGAGAACGCTGCTATTCCTGTTGCATGAAAATGAGCCCTTTGAGCATATCTCCATATTTTTTCCTTGCTTTACTCATCATGCAGCTCTGCATGAGATGTTACGCCGTCTGATATATAGGACTGCATAGAATCTTCAGCAATCCCGAAGGTAACGCCCATACTTATCCCAAAAACCAAGGTCAACATAACCAAAAACAAGCCTATTTTTACTGCCTTCATTTCTTCAAGCATAGTCATTCTCCAACCCTGTTGTTATTGCCAGCACCTAACAGTTCTACCTGGTGCGCCAAGTGCACAGTATTCTAATTTTACCCTGCAACATCATACAGTGAGGCCTTTGCACGACGTAGATTTTTCGTTAGGGCAAGGCAAAAATCGTCGCATACCGCAAAAACACCTCGAAAGCGCACGACTGCACGAATACAGGAGTTAGAGCGACTCAGGAGACAAAGCCAAGGAGCAGTTGCCGAGTTTACAAGAGTAAATGAGCCTTTCTACGTGCCCTTGGCGTATGAGACTGTTTTTAACGCCGCCATAGCGGAAAAGATGCAGCGTGCAAAGGTCTCACAGCAAACAACTATAATTCAAGCTGTTAATACGAGCCAAAAAAGACTAGGGGGCGTTCTCAATCAATAGTTATGAGCTGTTAACAATAGCTCAACGCCACCTGCAAGATATACAATCGTGACGCACACGCCTCACTGTCATTTTTGACTTGCTCCTTTCGCTCGAAACGCCGCTTCATAAGCACGCTTTGCCCATAGAGTAGCCTCCTCCGCATTGTCGAAAATTTCTTCGGGCGCCAGGTAATAAGACATTTTCACCATTTTTCCGCCTTTGTCATATTCAAACTGGCCGAGGTTTCTTGACTTAAAATACTCAGCAGTGTTTGTGTCGGCTTTAAGATACAGAATATCGTCCGCTACTAAACCAAACATAACACCGTCGTGATATATCCCATAACCACCAAACATTTTTCGAGCGTGAACATCACCAAATTGTTCAAACACTTCTTTTAAATACTCTACAAATTCGCTCACATTACTATCGCCTGTGTGTACGTAACATAACAATAATTTAAGCTTCCCGTAGACATATTGCAAAAAGCCAAATTAAAATTCCTCTTCATATCTTTGCGAAGTCGTGCACATTCCTTTAACAAAATGTTCCACCTGGCCGCTATTTTGCTACGCCTCATATCAAACAAAAGTAGCTTGCTATGCACAAGGACAAAAACCTCGGCGTCAAACGATGCTACTCGCCAAGACTAAGCTTTGAACACTCTGCCAAGGTTTTAGCGCTCAAACTATGCGCCTGAGCAAAGCCGCCGACAAAACGCAATGATTCAGGAATCAATTGAAATAAAATAAAATCACCAAAACCAAATAATTGTTCAGAGTCGGGCAAGCGATTCAGGTATTTGGCTTTTGCACGAAGATAAGCTTCACTATCACGCTGTAGTACTTCGACAACACCGCCGATACTGACACGCGGTAGAGTTTGTGGATCACCCCCTCCTATATCGGGTTCGCCAATCACCAAAGAAATACGAGGCTGTGCCAACATGTGTTTGGTATGTTGTGATAGTTGGCTTACGTGAATATAAAACGCTGAGGAGTCTTCATTAAAGGCATAGGCCACCATAGCGGCTAGCGGTTGGCCCTCGGCATCAACGGTGGCTAACGCTGCCCAACGTTGTTGGCGAATCAATTTTGCCAGGACGAGTTTTTGTTCTTGGTTCATACTTAGTCTGTTTTATCCCGGCGGCCAGGATAGGCTGCGGCCTGCCAATAGATGCAGATGAATATGGAATACTGTCTGACCACCATCTTCATTACAGTTCATTACTAAACGGTAACCGTTGTCGGCCAAGCCTTCTTTCTTCGCAATAGCTTTTGCAGTCAGCACCAGTTTACCGAGTAAGTTCGTATGCGAATCATCCGTATCATTGAGTGTTGCAATATGTTGTTTCGGAATAACAAGAATATGCACAGGTGCTTGCGGGCTGACGTCGTAAAAAGAAAATACGTCATCATCTTCATACACGCTATCAGTTTTGATATCGCCATTAATTAGTTTACAAAACAAACAATTATCTGTAGACATAACATTCCCCTATTAACGCCTAAGCGCATTAAATTTTAGCATCGCCTCATCAGACATATAACGTCCGGGAATCATAAGTAATGCCGGTACTTGTTGCTGATAATAACGATAAGCCTCGCCGTATTGCGATATCAGCTTATTTTCTTCCAGTCTTGAACCAACAATCAAATATACCGTAATAGCAAGGCAGCTCAGCAACCAGAGCGCACTCATATCCCGCGTCCAGATAATTAATAAGCCAAAAAAATACCAGGGATGGCGCACGTAGCGGTGTAACCAGGAGATGCTTAGACTTGGGCTACTATTGTCAGCGGTTAAACCCATAAAACTGCTCATATTGTAGCTGCGCGCCACAATAAAAAATCCTATTAAAGCGATAAGGGCAATGCCATCCATGAAGAGTTTCATCCATCCCTGATGTTGCCATACTATTGGTGTTGAGTCTGCCCAAATTAAATACATTAGCGGCAACAATAGTAAGCTGGATATCAACACATATGCCAAGCGGTAACTACGATCATTTAAGCCTAATTTTTGATAACTAACCTGCTTAAACGATGTCGACGCCATCCATGAGTGGACAACGCAATAAAGTAGCCATGCGATAAAAATACTTAATAATTGAGACCACATGGCGCTTTACCTAATTTTCGCTATTCTTTACAAGGGCCTTTACGAAAGCCGGTCATATGATAGCGATGCTGATTCTGAAGCTCGCCTTCATCATCGCGTATTTCCATTTTCATGGTGCCGGTAAAGCCATTGCCTTTGAATGTAATGCCACCAACCCCGTGCAAGCTGCCTTTAGCATCATCGCAATGTAAGGTCCAGCCCAGCTCGCTATCGGTATCAGAGACATCGCTGATTTTACAATTGGCATTATTGGCAGTGGTATTAGGAATTGGATCTTGCGGACTTAGGCATCGTTCGGTAGTAAATGGAACGGGAAACATGGCGCCGTTAAATTCAATACGCACTTCTGTTTGCCATTCGCCTTCTTCAAACTGCACAGCCATCGCCAACGGACTCGCGACCACAAAACACAGCAAACTATAACGAATTAACATATTACTTCTCCAAACATAGACAATATCAAACTATCCGGTAACACGAATCACACCGGTATCAAGGCTGCCATCGGCATTCAGCTCTAACCATCGGTAACCTGCAGCCTGTGTGTCTTTTTGATGCTGCGCGCTCTGTGGCAAAAATTGGCTACAGGTAGATGGCGACGACAATAAGCGAACACCCCTTCGATACTGATCGAATTCCTGATGAATATGGCCCCAAACCACGGCGCGGGGTGATTCAAAGCAGTCTATGATATCGAAAAATGCCTGTTTATTCTTCAATTGCATGGCGTCCATCCATGCGCTGCCGATATCGACCGGGGGATGGTGTAAGGCAATTAGAGTGTGCCTGCCTTCGCTTTGCTTTAAAGCACCCTCAAGAAAGTCCAATTCATTAACAGATAGTTGACCGTGATAATGTTTACCGTCGTTAGAATCAAGAAAAATAAGGTTCCAGGCACCAAGCTCAATCTTATTATTTAATTCGCCAAATACTTGCTGCATTAGCGCCTTATCGTCATGATTGCCAGGTAACATGTAGACTGGCATTTTTATCTCGGAAAGGTACACCTGCAACCGTAAGTATGCGCTCTTGGCGCCATGGTTGGCGATATCACCGGTAATTAACAAGGCATCATAGCGCTCATTTTTCAGCTGTTCGATAACCTGGTTCAGTGACTCATCACAATCAATTGAGGACAAGCAATCGCCCTTATTGTTACCAAGGTGAAGATCCGTAACATGCAGTAGCCGCAATGTATTGCTCACAATATATTCAATTGAAATAGTATTATTGGCTCGATTATAGCCCCAAAAACTCCCTACCCGAAGCAAGGTTATGTTGCTCATTCAACATTGTTTTGTACGCCCAGTAACTATATGATCTATTCGGCGGGTGGATATCCATCTAACAAAAAATAAAACCAAACAAAACTACTAAACCTTAAGGAGTATATAACGATGAGCATGATGTCAGAGTTCAAAGATTTTGCAATGCGCGGTAATGTTATGGATATGGCTGTCGGTATCGTTATCGGCGCTGCTTTCGGTAAGATCGTCAGTTCGTTTGTCAGCGATATATTAATGCCACCACTAGGGAAATTAATGGGTGGGGTTGACTTTACACAACTGTTTATCAATTTAAGTAGCGAGGGCTATACATCCTTAGCTTTAGCACAAGAAGCTGGTGCGCCAACCATTAATTATGGTAATTTTATTCAAACCACGCTTGATTTTGTCATTATCGCCTTTGCTATTTTCATGGTGATTAAAGGTATGAATTCGTTGAAGAAAAAAGAAGAAACAGCACCAGAGGAGCCAGCAAAACCTAGTGATGAAGTCCTGTTACTGCAAGAAATTCGCGATTCCTTGAAAAACCGTTAATTCGCAAAGCCACAAATAGTAACGATGCCGGCGGCACTTTTTACCCTCCGGCATTTTGCGTTAAAAAACCTCATCCCACCAATCACTTCAGCGTATATAATAAGCGACAACTCTTACATCGCAACGCTGGATCCCAAATGATTGACAAAAAACTACTCGATATCCTGGTATGCCCGGTCAGTAAGGCGCCATTAATTTACGATAAAGCCAATAACGAACTCATCTGCAAAGCCAGCGCACTGGCCTACCCCATTCGGGATGGCATTCCTGTCATGCTTGAAAGCGAAGCGCGGCAAATCAGTTTAGAAGAAAAAGAACAGCTTCGCTAGTTACTCGAAACCATTAGCTAGCTCAAATAATGTTGCTGACGCAAGACTGCTCGCTCATACTCTGCTTAATAATCTACTCAATTCCTAATTAATAGCTACGCCAACGCCAAAAATATTCCTTTCAGCACCACCGCTTTACTGTGAATTAGCAAACAAATTTGGTCTCGCTCATGCAGACGATATTATTACCGGCGTTGAATCGCGGGGCGAGCTAAAATCAGATGCTGTACATCCTAATACAAAAGGTTATCGTCTTATCGCAGATAACGCTAACCAAACTATTAAAAAAGAATACAGCGTCTACTAACTCTTTTTATGCGCCACTTTATCTCGAATATAAACAGGTATCGCCAGCTCTGCAGAAACCGCTTTGCCTTCGCTGTCCTCTTTAAGCGATAAATACGCGACATCTAATGCGCTATTTTCAACTCCAACCCCAAGATATTGCAGGTCTTCGCCATGCTCAATATCATTTTCATACACTTGCCAGCCATTACCGACAGCGCTCCAATCGCCTGTGGGCCAGACTATTTGGCTCGGATCAGACACCTGTTCGTCGTTCAATAAGACACTATCGCCCAATGCGCGAGTTTCATAGGCCGCATGATAAACCTGCCCCATTCGTGCATCAATGGCAACCACTGTTCTCTTGTGGTGCCGGGTTCTAAATACACCATGCGCCAAGGCAGCGAGAGAAGAAATTGCAACCACTGGGCGATCCATGCCTACAGCGAGGCCCTGAATAATCCCGGCACCGACACGTAAGCTGGTGAAAGCACCCGGGCCACGACCAAATGCCAAGACATCAATGGAGTTTTTTGTATAGCCTGTTTCGTCCAGGAGCTGACGCAGCATTTGTAAGATAGCATCGCCATGTCCACGACTGGCAATGCGTGAGAGAGAACAGCTTATGCTCCCATCATACAATGCAACCGAGCAAGACTCGCTCGCATTGTCTATGGCAAAAATACGTTTCATTTCAATAAAAAAGTCAGGTGTTAAATGCTGTTGTCGGTAGCCCACAGGCTATCTTCCATCAAACCGTCTTCACGCGTCCAGACAAGGTGGGCAATCACTTTGAAACGTGCCATGGTCATAGCACCGCGTTTATTACTGCGTGACACCGTATCATTCTCTGAGCCGACAATTTCATCACGCTCGGCTTCATACAGCTCAAAAGGCTCGTGCTTGCAATCAAGCAGCACCAAGACTATGGAATCCCATTCTTGCTCTGATTTAACTTGTCCAATACGTAGGCCACGAACATTGTCATCTTGTATGACACGCCCTTTAATTTGAATACGTTTGCCTTTACGCTGGCCATTGCCAACGGCATCGTAACTGACACCATTCTCTGCCGCAGCCAAATCAAGCAGTCGTATGGCATCGTAGCGTGCGATTTCGCCACTAATACCAGGCAATGGATTACCTGTGGTGCGGCGGTATTCGGTCGCGAGCTGCCTAGCCTCACTAATGAGTTTATCTACGGAATACAGTGACACTGCAATTGATTTACTATTGAATTAAAGTAGCTTGATAATAACAGATTGTTGAGACGCCCTACAGACTACGAACGACAGGCAGGCTGAGGCCCATGACAATCAGTCATGGGGCAATCAGCGTGCAAACCTTACTTCTTCAAGCGCTCGAATGCGGGTTTTCTTGATAAAACAAGATCTGGCGAATTCGCCGTAGTAGATATTTTGCGTCAAATGGCTTGGAAACAAACCACTTGGCCCCGGCTTGGGTTGCCTGCGCAACATCATTAAGTGAGTCCAAGGCTGTTAGCATTACGACCGGTATATCTACTGTCATAGGGTTTTGTTGAAGACGCGTGCATACCTCAAAACCATCCATGTTAGGCATCATCACGTCCAATACGATAAGATCGTACTCAAATTCGGAGGCCTTGACGAGGGCTTCTGCACCATTAGCTGCCGTTTCGACACTGAACCCGCCACGCGTCAAAACACGCGCAGCCAAGGTTCTACTTGGCTCATCATCATCGACAACCAATATTCGCTTCTGCCCTAGCTGCATACCGTCATCCACAAGCTAGTGCGCCACACAATTATTGGCAACTGATAATAAATAACAGAAATCATAAGGCTTATTGACTAGCCACTGAGCGCCCGACTCGGTTGCCTTAGCCATATCAGCTAAGGAATCAAGAGCTGTAACCATAACAACAGGCGTCTCTGCATTGGTCTTAATTTGCCGTATTCGAGAGCACACCTCAAAACCATCAAGCTTAGGCATCATGACATCGAGAAGAATGAGATCAAAATGCTTATCTCTCGCCTTTTGCAAACCTTCGGCACCATCACAGGCTGTATCAACCTGATAGCCTGCATGCCATAAAACACGTTGCGCCAAAATACGACTGTCTTCGTCATCATCGACCACAAGCACATGTTTAGTTGCTACCAACATCCTTTATTCCTCCTGTTAGTACTGACGCTATATTACGCCTAATATATAGTATATTTCGATGAATATTGGAAATTCTTTAATTTTAATTTAACCACACGGAATACAACATCTTTTTTGTATTAGAGACAAACACCAATAGAACCAACGGCACAACGACGTCGATCTATCCAAATAGCGTGATCAAGACGCGCGCCCTCAAACACTGTGTTATTAAGCTCAGCATTTGAAAAATCGGCATAAGTAAGGTCTGAATTACTAAAGTTAGTATTATTTATCAAAGAGTTACGGAAACTCACTCCAATCATTCTGGAATTTAAAAAAGTTGAATTATTAATATGCGCAAGGGTCAACACTGAAAATGACATGTCGGAATCTGACAAATCAACGACCTCCAATATCGCGCCCGTCATATTACTGTTCTGTAAATTACTATAACGTAAACTAATGTTTAGTAGGCTACGATTTTGTAAATCACAGTAACTCCAGTTTACACCTTCTGCAGCGCTCGCAGAACAATCTACCGACCCTTGTATAGCGGCTGGCTTATAAAACGCTAAATAAAAACCAACAAAAACCATTACTGCCACAATAAGTACAGCTGCCGCACGCAAAGAATAACGTCGAGCTGAAGTTTTGCGTTGAGTACGATGCAGCCTTAACTCGATCTCATCGGCCCCTTCTATGTTACGACGGTCATTATGATGACGTTGATCTGATTCAACATTCGTTGGCGTTCCCATACGTCTGTCAGAACCACCACGCTCATCTTCCCAACGACGCAGGGCTTCAAGGTGCTCACCATTTTCGTCGGCGGACTTAAGCTCCTCGACATAAGCCACCCATTCGGGCCACGCAGAACAGTTTGCCCAATGCGCACTATCAACACTTAGTTCTGTTGCGGCACCAACACGACCCAACACAACGTAGCGTTCAATCAGCCCCACTGGAAATGGGCCTACCACTCCATCTTCTCGTCGGATATACCAAAGCGGTTCTCTTTTCATAGCTTAACAGTTCAGATGCCCCATAATTGTCCGATACCTGATTATACGTGGCTGCCACTAATACAGCGACTTTAACGCACGAAGCCTTAAGGACAATAATGGAAATAGGTAAGTTCCCGCAATTGACGACACAGGTGTTAATACGCTCAAGCAATAAGTTAGTCAAAGCGTGGGAGATAGGGCAGCTATTAAAAGCCAAAGTCGGAGTAGACGAGCAATCTCAGCAGCGTTTTATAGATATCGGCGGAACACGTATCAAAACAGATCGTCAATTACCTTTTGCTGCTGGCCAACTGCTTATCATCCGTGTTGAGCAGACTGGGAATAAACCCGAATTACGAATTTTAACACCACCACCCACCCTATCCAGCCCAGCAACACTGCCTATTAATCAAGCTATTCGTGCGGTCATCGCCCATCAATCACCAATAAGCGTACTGCTACCCGCACTTGCTCAGGCAATTAATGCGATTGACGCGCTTCCACAGTTTTCCGCTGCCATCACTAATGCCAACCCTATCACCACTAATACGGCTACTACACAGCTTGCCCCAAATCTTGAATTAGAATTAAAAACGGCAGCGCAGCGGGTGCGCGACTCCATACCCTTGCTCGGCCAACTACGGCAGCCACTACAACTCAAACAATCCATTTTTGATTCCGGTCCCTTTTTTGAGTCAAAATTGGTAAATTCAAACCCGCCATTAAGTGTAAATGCCATCACAAAGGACATTAAGCCACTTTTATTACAATTAATCATAACAGTGCGCCAGGCCATTGCCCGTGACACTAAACTGTCGCCGCAGTTTATCGCCAGACTGGAAGAAAAATTTTCAGCAACCATTACTGATGCAAAATCAGCACCCTCTTCCAACAAAAATTCTGAAGCCCAAAATCGTGCCGAAATGATGCGGTTCTTGCAATTACAACCGTTACAGCAACTGCTCAAAACAAGTGAGTCACTGCTATCGCGAATCCAGCTCACCCAGCTATCATCACTGGTACAAAGCAGTGAAAACAATCAAGTTTGGTATACGGAAATTCCCTATGCACACAATAATCAACATCACGCACTACAGCTACGTATCAGCAAAGACGCTAAAAACCAGAAAGACAAAGAAGAAAGTGTGTGGAAACTGGAGTTTCGCTTTGAACTCGGCGATCACGGCAGTGTATTAAGTGATATACGACTCAAAGAAAAAACAATCAATCTTCGCTTTACCGCTGAAACAACTGCAGGCGTGCAGTTATTGCAAAATAATATCCATCTATTGAACAACCGCTTAAACGTGCTAGGGTTTGAGGTCAACATAGGACAAACCCGACAAAGCGAAATCCCGGATATATTACGACCTAACAACTTAGATAAACTATTGGATACACATGCTTAACATGAAATACCGTGGCTGATCATAATCATACCGATACCATCGCCGTAGCACTAAAATACGATGGCTCAGCTGCACCAAGAGTCACGGCCAAAAACAGTGGCAAAGGTGGTGAAGATATTATCGAACTCGCACGCCAATATGGCGTGCCTATTCATCAAGACCCCGCCCTTGCACAGGTATTAGCTCAAATCAAACCAGGTGAATCCATACCCGAAGATGTGTTCATAATAGTCGCTGAAATTCTTTCATTCGCCTACCTGATATCAGGCCAAACACCCCCTGTCAACACACAATCCAGCGCTAAAGAATAGCCAGCTGGCGCCGCTAAATAAATAGTCAGATTATATACTCGCCCACCTTCACCATATAAACACTATGGCACACATAACTACTATTACTGGATAAATGTGCCCAACGGGGTAGTTCAACATTCATGGCACAGCTAAGGCACAACATTAATGCATATCCCAGGCTTAGCGACGCTGCGACTAAATCAAGATCAGGCCTTACCAGTACATTTGATCATCTGTGCAATATGCGCATTCTCATCGTTGATGACACCAAGAGCAATGTTGATCTCGCGCGTGCGATGCTACGCAAAAGCAACTTTACCAATGTAGTCACGGCCAGTAATGGCACCGAGGCCATCCGCCTATTACAAAAAAGTATTCATAATGATGTGAGTGACATCGACTTAGTTCTGCTTGATGTCATGATGCCGGATATGGATGGCTACGAAGTCTGCCGGGAAATTCGCCAACATAGTGAATGGGTCGATATACCCGTAATTATGCTAACAGCCAATAACATGTGGCAAGATGACACTGCTATCTCCAGCCTGGAGTGTGGCGCCTCTGACATCATATTTAAGCCATTCCGTCGTATGGAACTACTACCTCGTGTTGTCTCCGCACTAAGTCTTAAACGCGAACGTGACCTGAGAAAATCGCGTGAACACGAACTCGAAACTGAGCTGGCCGAACGTAAAATAATGGGGGCGCGGCTTCAATATCTCGTGGGGCATGACGATCTCACAGGCTTGTGTAATCGCCGCCGCCTTGAACAAGCGATCGAGCTGGCAGTAGTACACTCCAACCACAATAAGCGCTATGCATCGTTATTTTATATCGATCTTGATCAATTTAAGGTCATCAACGATCTTGAAGGGCATGCTGCAGGTGACCGAGTGTTGATTTTAGTCGCCAACACCTTACGCAAACATGTTCAAAAGGGGGACTTGCTGGCACGAATCAGTTCGGATGAATACGTCATTTTAGCCAATAATATTGACGAAACACAGGCTCTGGAGTTTGCCCATACACTACACAATACTCTCAACCAATTATTCTTTAAAATTGAAGGCCGAACTTATCATGTTGGTGCCAGCATTGGTATCTCGCTAATCGCACCAAACAGTCAATGTACAGCAAGTGAAGCGCTGGTACGCGCAGACCAAGCCTGCTTTGTCGCGAAAGCGCATGGTCGCAACATAATCCATATGTTCGATGAAAAAGATGCGGAAATGCATATTCTTCGAAGTGCTGCTCACTGGGTACCCATTATCAGAAAGGCATTGGAACAAGACTTATTCTGTCTCGCCTTTCAACCTGTACAACACGTCGCCAGCGGCAAAATACAGCACTACGAAGCCTTGATACGCATGATCGATGACAACGGTAATATTGTCGGCCCTAACGACTTTATTCCTGTCGCTGAACGCATGGGACTAATTCATGAAATTGACCGCTATATGGTGCGTAGTGTCATTAAAACACTTGCCACACTACCAAGTAGCCAAAGCAATATATCTTTACACGTTAATCTTTCCGGTCATGCCTTTCAAGATCCCACGCTATACGCAATGATCCAAAAAGAAATTATTAAGCACCAGATCAACCCGTCTCGATTATTATTTGAGATTACTGAGACGGCTGCTGTCGCCAATGCGAAACAAACGCGCGAGATGGTCATTAAGCTGCAAGAACTTGGTTGTCGCTTTGCGCTCGATGACTTTGGTTCAGGATTCAGTTCGTTTAGTTACGTTAAGCAGTTCCCCGTTGATCAGCTAAAAATTGATGGCGCATTTATTCGCAACCTGGTTACCGATCCAGTCGATCAATCACTAGTCAAATCAATGATTGAAGTAGGTAAATCACTAAACAAAGAGGTTATTGCGGAATTTGTTGAAGATCAAGAGACACTCGACCTATTAACCAGTTACGGTGTCGACTACGTGCAAGGCTACTTTATTGGCAAACCATTGCCACTACCCATCAACAAAAGCTGATAGCTATACAGACACGTATCAGTCTAAACGAATATCAAGACCCACCGCAGGTTTTTGCCCATAGTGCCCGGTATGCAAGGCGTAAATCAGCGATGCCTCTTCATGCGCCAAATCACAAGTGCTCATCAACTCATCTACATCCATACCTTTTTCTGCCATGCGCATGGCTTGAATGTAAGACCTATCATCGCTGGAATTGGCATTAATTTGATCTTGTCTATCTGCCAGGTAACGAGACTGGCCCTCTATTTTATCAATATGCTGGCTAACGCCAACCGCACCAGCACAAAGCGCTGAGACATCACTTTGCAAGGCTCGAATCACTTGATGAGCACTTTGCAAACGCTTCCCTAACTGGTAGTAGCCATAAGCCAGAGCTATATTTAACCCTATACAAATCGCAATAATCAACATTTCAATAGACATATATTTCAGACCCAAACTAGGCAAACTCATCGATATGACCACGGTCATAGCGATCACGCTTTGGTTTTTTTGTGGGTTTTTTCTGTTGATTACCTGATTGTTGTTGTCGACGTTTTTGCGTTGTCGATTTTTTTGGCCATATCGGACTTATCGGCTGGACATCACGCACGTCGGCCATTACTAAAGTCAATTGCCACTTTAAAAAGCGGCAATTTCCTCCCATTCATGCTCGGACAATAACTTATCAAGCTCCACCAAAATTAATAATTCTGATCCTGAGCTATTTACGCCTTGAATAAACTGTGATCCTTCATCGCTACCCACTGAAGGTGCAGGCTCAATTTCGGAGCTTCGCATGTAAACAACTTCTGCCACACTATCAACAAGAATACCTACTTCCTGATCGCCGGCTTCCATAATAATAATACGGGAATTATCATCCTCTTTGCGATATGCCAAACCAAAACGTGTCCTGGCATCAATAACTGTCACCACACTACCGCGTAGATTAATAATACCCAGCGCAAAATCAGGAGCTCCCGGCACTTGCGTTATCTCGGTGACTTTAAGCACTTCCTGCACAGCCATAACGTTAATGCCGTATTTTTCTTCGTCCAGGCGGAATGTCACCCATTGCAATAGTGGATCCTGAATATCCTGGTTAATAGGATCCTGGTATTCGTCGTACGCCACCTTAGCCATAATCAAACCCCTTATTGCACTACCGTGCCATCGATATTATTTAAGTCAAAAAATCGACATATTATTTGCTTAACAGTCTATAAGCAGAAAATATGCCACTATGCACAAGATGCAATAAATTCCTCGTTCTTGTCACCGTGCAATAACCTTGCCGCAAGTTCATCACCATCGATTAATGCCGACATATGACCAACCAATGTACCTGCTAACCAGGCACGTTGTGTAAGATTGCTGCGCCAACGAACCTCACGCGGATCCAGGGTCACAACACCCAAAACCTCGTCACATGCCAGCCCCCAAACCGAATCGTCGATAAGCACTATTTTTGTGGTGCGGCTTTGCCATGCCTCAATCTTGTTGTGATAACGTTTTGGCACTAGCATTTCAGCCACATCCACAATTTTTGAGCTTGTACCATGATTAGGCCAAATACCGATAAACAGCTTACTATGACCAGGCATAGGAGTCAGCTCGGCGTTTTCCCAATCGAGAATTCCACATAGATGTATCAACGGAATCACTAGCTTCAATTTTGCAATGGTGAATTCAAGACCCTGGAACGGACCATGTGCCCACTCTGGAGCACCTTCAACATAATAATTTTCTTCTTCAGGCTCTGATGCCTCGTCGCCAGAACAACTATTAGAGCTTGACTCAAGATCGGCATCAGCTACCTGCAATACAGAAATAGGCTCTACTGCTCCAGCTTCATCAGTATCCGATAGGGCATCGACCAATGGCTCAGACTCTAATTCTGTTATTGGTGCCAGGTCCGTAACATTTTGTATGTTGTTAGACGGTGTAACAGCAACCAATGATCCACAATGGAAATCTTCAGATGAAGCTGTAATGTCGAGCGCAGAGCCTTCTTTTTCTATTACAATTTTAGTTTTTTTTATGCCCGCAATTATTAGCTCTGGCTCATCATGCGATTCTTCGCACTCACTAACCAGTGCTGGTTTCTCAGCTATAGTGGTTTCATGCAGCAACATATCAAAATAATCGCTTAACGCCGTATCTTTATCTGCTAACTGGCTTGGCTGCTGCACATTATTAGTGTGACTCATGACTGCATCACCCTTTGTTGTGAGGGATGGTCGCAAGTTAATAGTTCGTCCAATATTTGGCCGTAAGCAACAGCACCACGAGCGCGTGGATTTATCAATGATAGTGGTTTGCCAGCCATGCTAGCGTCACGAAATTGTGTGTCAACAGGAATCACGTGCCCAGAGATGGTTTCTACATGGTTTTCACGCAAAACGCGCAGGCTGTGAATTGATGCGCGCGTACGACGGTCAAACATCGTTGGCAATATTGTATATTCCAACTTCATTTGTTTAGCCTTCATCACCATTTTCAAGGTGTTCAACATACGTTCCAATCCTTTTAATGCAAGGAATTCAGTCTGTACAGGAATAAGCAAATGCTCACATGCAGCAAGTGCATTGACCATTAACACTCCTAACATCGGCGGGCAATCGAGCAACACATGATCGTATTTTTCATGTAACCGCGCCAACCCCCGGCTAACGATAAGGCCTTTGCCACCGCTCGCACCCATTTGGCGATCTAACGTTGCCATAGCCGTAGCCGCTGGTATCAAATGCAGGCCATCAACTCCGGTTTCCTGTACCAATGTATCGGCACATTCAGGCCCTTGCTGAAATAAGTTGTATATGCTGGTGCTCGTTGCATCTGGATCCCCACCAAAATAGCTTGTCAGCGAGCCATGCGGATCAAGATCAAGCATAAGCACTCGCTTACCCCTTGATGCAAGTAACCCGGCTAAGGTGGCAACTGTTGTCGTCTTGCCAACACCTCCCTTTTGGTTTGATACTGCCCATACTTTCATCACACTGTCCTTAATCCTATTTCTATTTGATTGCTCATAGCCCGCCGGAAAACACGAGATCTTCAGCTACTGCAGCCCCTGGCCTTAGCGTTTCCCCAGCATCGATGACTAAGACAACACGACGATTATCTGCACGCCCCTGCTCGGTATCATTGTTCGCAATCGGCCTAAACTCTCCAAAACCCGACGCAGTCAGCTGCAGCGGGTCGATCCCTGCACCGGCAATAAGCCGCACTACGCTTGATGCCCGTGCGGCAGATAATTCCCAGTTAGACGGAAACTGTTTCGTATTAATTGACACATTGTCGGTATAGCCCTCGACCCTTACGGGGTAATCAAAGCCACGAATGATATCTGCGATTTGTAGCAGTATTGGTTCTGCACTACGCGCGAGCTCGGCGCTACCACTTGAATACAATATGCGTGATTTCAGTTCAATTTCTACTGATAAGCCGTCTTTATTAACGCTGACAAGCTCTTGATCGATCAAGCTTTCCAATGCGTCTTCAATATCCCCGGCAATTTTATCGACATCAACTTGCTCTTGTTTTGGCGCCAAGTGGGCTAAGGGTACACGCGGCAATTCAATCATTAATGAATTTTCGGGATCAAATGCAGTAGGTTGACCACCTTTACCCACGTTTACCGGGTTTAAACTGCTGGCAGGAGCACGAAAAGCTGCTTCGAGCGCATCAGACAACACGCGATATTTTCCCTCATTAACCGATGATATGGAATACAGCACAACAAAAAATGCGAATAACAAAGTAATAAAATCAGCATAGGAAACCAACCAGCGCTCATGGTTTTCAGGTTCTTCATGTCTATGACGTCGTTGTGATCTCATTGTTATCTATATCAAATAACCTTGTAGCTTGGTTTCGATGTTTCGAGGATTTTCGCCCTCGGCGATTGCAACAATACCTTCCAGAATCATTTCTCTAAGACGGCTTTGCTGATGTATATTCGCCTTTAATTTGGCGGCAACAGGTAGAAACAAAAGGTTTGCAAAACCGACGCCATAAATTGTTGCAACAAAGGCTACGGCGATACCGGGACCAAGCTTTGATGGATCAGCGAGATTGTTCATAACATGAATCAAGCCCATTACGGCACCGAGAATACCTACAGTGGGTGCATAACCACCCATGCCTTCATAAACTTTAGAGGCTTGCAAATCAAAATCTTCTTTAACCATGATGTCGACATCCAAAATGGCACGTATAGATTCTGGCTCACTACCATCTACCAACAGTTGTAACCCCTTGCGCGCAAAATCTTCTTTCTCATCTTCAACAATTACTTCAAGCCCTAGCAGACCTTCGCGCCGCGCAACGTTGCTCCAGTTAACAATTTTTCCTATGTATTCTTCAAAGTTAACAAGCGGTGGCATAAACACCCAGCGCACGATACGTAATGAGCGAGCGAAAACACGCACAGGCACCTGCAGCATGATGGCGCCCACAGTACCGCCCATAACAATCACGAAGGCGGTAACTTGGACCAGTGAAGCGGTATGGCCACCCTCAAGAATATTGCCGCCTAAAATAGCGGCCAATGCAATAATAATCCCCAATAAACTTAGAAAGTCCATGCGCGATCTCGAATCTGCCGAGACTGAACCCGCTTCATCCAATGAACCATACTCTTTGCAACCCAGGCTGCCATGACCGTATCTGACCCAATTTTCGCCAGGGCGTCATAGATAGTGTCAATACATGGTTTACAAATTTCGTCAACTTTCACAAGGCTTATAAAAAGTTTCATCGTCGCGACCGAATCAATAACCCTTGCCTGATAATAACCAGGCGCCAAATAAACAACACATGACATGAGGGTTTCACCTTTAATTATTTCCTTTTCCCTAACTTTAATAAGTTTATGTAAACACTATAAAAATCCAGGAGTAAATTTACGAAAAATATTCCGAATCAATGGTATTGACGAATTGATACTTAACAATTCGAATACACAACAAGATAGAATGCCAAGTGATCAACCTCCAGCACCCGAACTTTAATAGCAAGCTTCTCTAAGCGACGTTTTGGTATTGCGTGACCAAACCTGGCACATCTAGAATGAGTGCAATTTGACCGTTACCGGTAATCGTTGCTCCTGACAAGCCTTTTGTGCCGCGTAAAAAAGCACCCAGTGGCTTAATCACAACTTCTTCTTGTCCGACCAGTTGATCTACGACAAAACCGAGTTGTTGTGAACCAACATTAACAACAACCACATGCGCCATTTTTAAGTTGGACTCATCTTCGTCATAATTATTTACGAGCCATTTACCAATATAAAGCAATGGTAAAGATTGATTACGAATGACAATAACCGGATTGCCGTCTACCACACTGATTTTTTCAACATCCACATGAAAAATCTCAACCACGGCAGTCAGCGGCAGTGCAAAGGTTTGATCCTTCAACACAATCATAAGGGTGGGTAAAATTGCCAATGTCAATGGCAATTTAAGCCGCATGATGGTGCCTCTACCCAGCTCTGAATCAATTGTTATTGATCCACCCAACTGGGTAATACGAGTATTCACAACATCCATGCCGACGCCACGACCTGACACATCAGAAATTGTTTCTTTTGTCGAGAAACCAGCCATAAAAATCAAGTTATAACAGGAGCGATCATCAAGACGCGCGGCCGACTCCTGATCCATCAAGCCCTTCTTAACAGCTATATTGCGTAATACGTCAGCATCCATACCCGCACCATCATCTTCGATAGTTAATAAAATATGATCCCCCTGTTGTGCAGCAGAAAGCAATACCTTACCTTGACGTGGTTTACCAGCTGCTTCACGCACAGAAGGAATTTCCACACCATGGTCGACGGAATTTCGTACTAAATGGACCAAGGGATCAGCCAGCGCTTCAACCATGTTTTTATCCATATCAGTATCTTCACCCACTAACTCTAATTCAATATCCTTATTTAAACTCCGAGCCAGGTCACGCACAACGCGAGGAAAGCGACCGAATACCTTTTTTATCGGTTGCATACGGGTTTTCATTACGGCTGCCTGTAGATCAGAAGTAACCAAATCAAGGTCACTGACCGCCTTGGCCATACGTTCGTGTTCTATTTCAAGATGCAAAGTCTGCAAGCGGTTTCTTACCAAGACCAACTCACCCACCATGTTCATGATTTCGTCAAGGCGCTCGGTATTAACACGCACCACACTGTCGGTTTTAGGTGTCGGCGGCTTTGGCTTTGGTTTCGCTTTGGTTTCGCTTTGAACAGGCGCTTCTGCTATGACCGGAACAACTGATTTTTGTTCTACCGGCACTGCTGTTTGCTCCATTTTCTCAGGTGTTATCGTAGCTTTATCTGCTGCAACTGAAGCTGCACCACCGACGCCGATGGGCCCTTGACCATAAAGGTCATCGAGCATACTTTCAAATTCATCTTCGGAGATTATATCGCTGTTGCTTGCCATTGATGCAGTAACGTCATCACTTGAAACCGTGTCAGATTCACCTTGACCATGTAATTGATCAAGCATCGCCTCAAATTCAGCATCAGTAATATCGTCACTTTCAGTAGCAGCAAGCTCGGTAACCGGCTCCACTGCCTGTGCTTTTACCGACGCTGGAACAACAGCTACTGGCTCAGCAGTGGCTGGTTTAGCCAGCATTTCCAGCGCCCTTAGTATGGAAGGATCGGTAGGCTCAGGTTCTTCACCCGTGCGCACGGTATCAAACATCGCATTGACCGAATCCATCACCTGAAGAATGACATCCATAAGATGCGTATCAGCGATTCGATCACCTTGGCGCAAAACATTAAAAACATCTTCGGCGCGATGACAGACATCAACTAATGGCGCTATAGCTAAAAACCCGGCTCCACCTTTTACCGTATGAAAGGCACGAAAGATTGCTGCCAATAGCTCGGAGTCTTCGGGTGTTCTTTCAAGATCAACCAACTGCTCAGCAAGCAGTTCCATTAACTCGTCTGCTTCGACCAGGAAATCTTGTAAGATTTCATCATTTAAATCGTAAGACATTATTCAATCACCCCTAAAAACCAAGGCTAGATAACAAATCGTCAACTTCATCTTGACCGGACACTGCCGTCGAAGACTTATGCCCAGGTATTTGTGGCCCTTCTAAATTATCTTCAGTGCGCTTTCCGGATGCTGACTTATCAGCACTTTCTTCGCCACTCATACCAGACAAGCGTAAAACCTTCATTAAACTATTTTCAACATCATCTACCAGCCGAATAACACGACCGATCACCTGACTGGTGATATCTTGATACTCTTGCGCTATCAGCACTTCTTTTAACTGCACGCGCATCTCACCAGAGTCAATCTCAGACTTATTCAGGAACGTTCTAATAACATCCGACATAGAATGAAATTCATCTTCAGGCATATCACCCGAAGCATAGCGATTCCATATTGAGGTCAAGCGAACCGAACGATCGTGTAACTGGTCACAACGTGGCAACATTTCTTCAATTGCAGTAAGTGTCTTATCTGCCGCTTGCTGTGTCATGGTAACGACATAATTAAGTCGTTCCTTGGCGTCAGGAATGTCGAATTCTGTCAGTTGTGAAGCATTTGAACCATCACCATCACCAACACCAGACAAGGCACTATGAAGGTCACGAGTCAAGCGCCCAATTGAATTAAATAAATCGGTATTACGCACATTAGTTATGTCGTCAATAATCCTGATCGCTGATTCTTCATCAGACTGCTCAAGAAAGTGAACAAGTTCACGTGCCTTTAACAAACGTATATCTTCTTCTATAGCATGATTTTGCATTGTGCTCCCCTGCATTCTTAGCTGTTTAAGCGGCTTCGATACGTTCAAAAATCTTGTCGATCTTTTCCTTCAAAGTCGCTGCAGTAAATGGCTTGACAATATAGCCATTCACACCTGCCTGGGCAGCTTCAATGATCTGTTCGCGTTTTTGCTCAGCGGTAACCATCAACACCGGCGTACTTGCCAATTTGGGGTCGGCTCGCACTGCTTTTAACAGGTCTATTCCTTGCATACCGGGCATATTCCAGTCAGTAACCAAAAAATCGATGCCACCTGCCTGTAAAATTGGCAACCCGGTCTGACCGTCATCTGCCTCAGTAGTATTGTTAAATCCCAAATCACGTAATAGGTTCTTGATTATTCGACGCATTGTGGAAAAATCATCCACAATCAAGATTTTCATATTTTTATCCATTGATTAACCTCCAAACTATTCTTTTTTCTGCTAGAAACAAGACTTCAATCCTTGCCTAACCAATTTGCCATTCGTGCCTTAAGCCTGATCAATGCCTGGCTGTGAATCTGACTAACTCGCGATTCACTTACTCCAATAACGGCACCAATCTCCCGAAGGTTAAGCTCTTCGTCATAATAAAGGGTTAATACCAGTCGTTCTCTCTCGGGTAGACCGGAAATCCCTTCTGCCAAACAGCGTTTAAAATCCTCTCTCAACAAGCCTTCATCAGGGTTTGTTGACGGATCTGCTGTCAAAGTAGGCATAGCATCCTCGTCAACGCCAACATCTTCAAAACTGAGTACACGATGTCCACTAACGTCTTGCAATACTTTGTAGTAATCGTTGAGGTTAAGCTCCATCGCCTCGGCAACCTCGTGGTCACGTGCGTCACGACCTTCTTTATGTTCAATTGCACGTACCGCTTCTGCCATTTGTCTGGCTTTGCGATGCACAGAACGAGGCACCCAGTCGCCTTTGCGAATTTCGTCCAGCATCGCACCACGAACACGAATACCCGCATACGTTTCAAAGCTCGCGCCCTGGCTCGCATCATAATTTCGCGCCGCTTCTAACAAACCGATCATCCCGGCCTGAATGAGATCATCTACTTGCACGCTTGCCGGCAAGCGACTCATCAAGTGATAAGCAATTCTCTTAACCAAGGGCGCATGCCGCGCGATAACGTCATTCTGTTCTGTGCCGTTTGGCTGCACAGACGCATACATTGCCGCACCATTCATAACGGAACTCCCTGAGCGCATTGATCACCGATTAAACGTTCCCAAAAAAACTCCACATGCCCTCGTGCTTCAGTGGATACAGGCCATTTATCGGCCTTTTGAGCAAGATTTTTAAATGCCATAGATGCTTTACTCCTCGGATACGCTTCTACCAATGGTTTTTGTTTTTGTATTGCTTTACGCAAATATTCGTCATAGGGAACAGCACCCATAAAATCGAGTGCTACATCCAGAAAGCGGTTGGTCACTACTGACAGCTTTTTATAGAGTTCCTGGCCTTCTCTTACACCTGCCACCATGTTGGCAACAATACGAAAACGATGGACACCGTATTCACAACTTAAGGTCTTAATCATGGCGTAGGCATCTGTCATTGATGCAGGTTCATCACATACAACAATCACAACCTCTTGCGCTGCACGAGCAAAACTCAGGACTGACTCCGATATCCCTGCCGCAGTGTCTATCAACATCACATCAAGGTTCGTATTGAGTTCGCTGAACGCATTAACCAAACCGCCACGTTGAGCCGCTGTTAAATCGGCCATCGCTTGAATACCCGATGCACCCGGCACGATTTTCAAACCTCCTTGTGCGGTAACAATAATATCTTCAAGATCACACTCACCTCTAATAACATGAGATAAGTTCTTTTTAGGATGAAGACCAAGCAATACATCAACATTTGCCAGGCCAAGATCAGCATCGAGTAACAAAACATTTTTACCCTGGCTGGCCATGGTGACACCAAGATTAATTGAAATATTGGTTTTACCAACACCCCCTTTGCCACCCGTAATCGTGATAACACGCACCGGGCCACTTGGACGTATTTGTCTCAAACCGTGAGCCTGATCGTAAGGTGAGCTAGTTGTAAGCATTAGCTGAACTTCCTCCGAGCACGATAGCTAGTGCTTCCCAGTCAAATGTTTGGTTGTTATCTTGAGTAAGTGCTACTGCATCACTAACAAGACTATGTGGTCGTGCAAGATGTAGGTCTTCAGGAACGCGTTGCCCATTGCAAACGTATGCTAGTGGCAAACCGGAATGTATTAAGGAACCTAAAGTAGCACCCAAATTTTCCGCCTCATCAGTTTTGGTTACGACGCAGGCATCGGGCTTAAGCTCAGAAAATGCTTCAATGGATTTACTCATGCTTGAAAATTGAGAATTTGCTGACAACACAAGATACGTATCAAACAGCTCTCTATTACTCATAAGTGGCTGGATTCGCTGTTTTAGCTCGACATCACGTGGACTTACGCCAGCGGTATCAATCAATACAAGTTTTTTATCGATCAATTTGTCGAGCACGTATTCAAGTTTGTCGCCTTGATTAACAAGATGCAGTGGCACATCTAAAATTCTGCTATAAATTCGTAATTGTTCGTAGGCGCCAATACGATAGTTATCGGTAGTGACAAGAGCCACACTTTTTGGGCCATGCCGCAAGACATAACGCGCCGCCAATTTTGCTATAGTCGTTGTCTTACCTACACCGGTAGGACCAACCATGGCAATAACACCGCCGTTACCAAGCACATCTTCGCCTGAAATATTAATTTGTGATGCAAGCTGTGCTAATGCCTGGCGCCAGTTATGCTCAATGTCATTGCTGTCATCAACGCTATTACTAATGAGCTGACAAATGCTCGCGTTTAAACCCAGGCTCATTAGACGTTTAAGTAATTCAGTACGCTGAGGATGGCGTCTCTCAAAATCACCCCATGCCAAACCCGACAGCTGATCTTCAACAACATGACGTAGAGAAGACAGTTCTTCTTGCATACGTTCCAGAGCAGGCTCTTGAAGCCAGCTCATTGTTTGTGGTTTTTTAATCGATGCGCTGGTTTGTTTAGCTTGAATCTGCTCTGGTTCAGGTGCTTTTTCCCTGGCAGCAACAGATTTTCTCGCGCGATGCTCAGAGAATGAACTAACTGGATTTTGCTCAGCTTTCTTCTCTGCTTGATTAACTGATTCTGACAAGACATTCGCGTCGTAATCAATTGCGGCGATCAATTCAACACCGCCATCAACTTCTCGATTGGCTAGTATCACTGCATCTGAACCAAACGCTTCACGCACTTCGCGCATGGCAATTCGTGTATCTACAGCAAAAAAACGTTTTACCTTCATTAACAATTATCCTGGTAGCTACAAGGCGTTCGCGCCAGCGGTCGCAATAATCTTAATTTTCTTGTTATCTGGTACTTCGTTATAAGAGAGCACTTTCAAATTAGGAATCGAATACTTCACAAAACGAGAAATCAAATTTCTAATCGTAGCGGAAACCAATAAAACCGCTGCATTGCCAGCCGCTTCCTGACGTTGAGCCATAGAAATTAAAGTTTGATGCATTCTGTCCGCAAGCCCTGGTTCAAGTGCTGCACCGGATTGATCCAGCCCTTTCATAGAGTTTTGCAATATCTGTTCCAGAGCGGAGTCTAATGTAATAACTTCCAGCTCCTGACTAATTCCGCAGATACTCTGGACAATAGAACGACCCAGTGCGATACGGACCATTGCCGTTAAAACGGCAGGGTCTTGACTCTTCGTGCCGTTTTCCGCCAAGGTTTCGACGATAGTCCTAACATCACGTATTACCACGCCTTCCTGTAGTAAATTCTTTAAGACCCGAGAAACAACACCAATCGGAATAATATCGGGGATTAATTCATCAACTAATTTAGGTGCCGATCGCTCCAGGGTATCGAGTAGTTGCTGTACCTCATCCCGCCCCAGCAATTCGTCTGCATGAGATTGAATCAATTGAGTAATATGAGTGGCAACTACCGTACTGGCATCGACCACGGTGTAACCCATGGTCTGTGCTTCATCACGTTGACGTGCTTCTATCCATACGGCGTCAAGACCAAAGGCCGGATCCTTGGTCGGAATTCCATTCAATGTTCCAAAAACCTGACCTGGATTAATGGCAAGATCTTTATCCGGGTGGATCTCAGCTTCGGCTAAGATAACGCCCAGCAAGCTAATGCGGTAGACATTGGGAGTAAGATCAAGATTGTCACGAATATGTATGGGCGGAATTAAAAAACCAAGATCTTGTGTCAACTTCTTGCGAATACCTCTAATGCGCGATAGCAATTGTCCACCCTGATTCTTGTCCACTAATGGAATCAATCGGTAACCCACCTCCAGGCCCAGCGAGTCCACCGGCACGACATCTTTCCAGCCGATTTCCTGAGTACTGTTATCAACCGGCACAGGTACTTCATCCTCCTCTACCACCTGCGGACGAGATGCACGCAAAGAGATTTGATAAGCACCATAGCCAGCCGCCGCAGCCATTAATAAAAAAACAATATTTGGCATGCCAGGAATTACGCCCATAATACCAAGCACAGCCGCGGTAATTCCCAAAGGTTTAGGTGATTCAAATAACTGCCCCATCACCTGATCACCCATGCTTTCCGATACCGAAGAAACACGAGTAACAGTAATTGCAGCAGCAATCGACAATATTAACGCAGGAATCTGAGCTACCAGACCATCACCAATAGTCAGCAATGTGTAGTTATGCGCAGCATCGGCCACAGTAAGATCATGTTGAATGACACCAATCAAAAGTCCACCGATAATATTAATAAATAATATTAAAATACCCGCAATCGCATCACCGCGAACAAACTTACTGGCACCATCCATTGAGCCGTAAAAATCCGCTTCCTGCACGATACTTTCACGGCGTTCCTTAGCTTCATCCTGGTCGATAACCCCAGCGTTAAGGTCGGCGTCAATAGCCATTTGCTTACCAGGCATCGAATCAAGCGTAAAACGTGCGCTAACCTCAGAAATACGCCCTGCTCCCTTTGTCACCACAATGAAATTTATGATCACCAAAATGGCAAAGACAACAATACCAACAATATAATTACCACCAACAACAAAGTCGCCAAAAGCCTTAATAACCTCGCCTGCCGCATCGGTACCCGTATGGCCTTCAAGTAATACCACACGAGTAGATGCAACATTTAGCGCCAGCCGCAGCAATGTTGCCATAAGAATAATGGTTGGGAAGACAGTAAAGTCGAGCGGTCTCTTGGTGTAAACACTGGAAAGCAGAATCACTATTCCAAACGAAATATTGAAAGTAAACAATAGATCAAGAATTAGTGGCGGCATCGGCAATATAATCATTGCCAACATCGATATTAAAATAATAAGTGCACCGACGCCGGCGCGATTAAATGATCCTGCGGATATAAAATTACTGGCTTGTTGATTAATAATCATTCTTTACTCTCATATATAATCGCCGATCTAGTCACGTATGTGCTCATCGGGGATTGGGAAATCTGGCTGGACAACTTTGCGTTTGTTTCTTGGGTTTTGCTTCAGCTGATATACATAGGCTAATAGCTGTGCAACAGCCATATACAGACCACGGGGAATTGGTTGACCAATTTCAGTGCTATAAAAAATGGCCCGCGCAAGTGGTGGTGCTTCGACTCGAGTAACATTGTGTGCATCACCAATACGGCGGATATGCATAGCAATAATGTCAGCACCTTTGGCAACAACAACGGGAGAACCCATGTTTTTCTGGTCATAACGTAGCGCTATGGAAAAATGTGTCGGGTTCGTCACTATAACGTCAGCGTCGGGCACGTCTGACATCATTCGACGATTCGCCACATTTAGCTGCATTTGACGTAAACGACCCTTGATTTCCGGGTTACCCAAGGTATCTTTACTTTCGTCTTTTACTTCTTGTAGCGTCATGCGCAATTCTTTCGCATTATTCCACAGCTGAAATGGCACATCGATTAAGGCGACGATAATCAAACTACATGAAAGGAAAAGGAACCCCCATACAACAAAATCTATGGCAACACCTAAACCGGAAATGACATCTTGATTTGACAGGCTAATTATCCAAGTTGAATTAACCCATAGCATGGCTATTAACACGAAGCCAACTAAAGATGCTTTCGCTAGCGCCTTAACCATTTCCATAAGGGCCTGCACACCAAACATGCGTTTCATCCCTTTTAAGAGGCTAAGTTTTTCTACTTTAAATTGTAATGATTCGACACTAAATCCAATCCCACCAATTGACACAGAAGACAAAATCGCCACAACAACCATTGCCACAAATAGTGGAATAAGCATGACTAATCCACTTGTTACCTGGTCATATAAGGTCTCCGTCATCTTGATGGTGTCAAAGGCATATTCTCTTGGAATACTCCAACCACCTGCTAACAGCGACGCCATTGTTTCGGCAAGATCAGGCCCCATTACTATTAAGGTGCATGCAGCACCTATTAACATTGCAACGGTATTGAGTTCTCTCGAGCGAGGAACTTGTCCTTTTTTGGCAGCATCGTTAAGTTTCTTCGGCGTCGCCTGTTCAGTTTTCTCTTGTCCAGTCTCTTCAGCCATCAGATTCGGTTTTGACCAAGTTCAAATTGATCCATTTGGACAAACCCAGATTCCAACAAACCAATAAATTGATCAGCCGTATAAGGCAGAGAAAATAAAATAATGACAAAACCTAAGGAAATCGTGATAGCAAAGCCAACGCTGAAGATATTAAATTGAGGTGATGAACGTGTCATCACACCAAACCCAACATTCACAAACAATAAGCCCGCCACTACAGGAAGCGCTATCAACACACCACCGGCAAACATCAGTCCAGCCCACTCAAGCATTTGCCAAACACTATCTGCGCTTAATCCAGTTGTGCTGACTGGCATAACCTCAAAGCTTTTTGCAACAACAAGTATCAAAATAATATGTCCGTTAAGCGCTAAAAATAGCAACGAACCAATTACCGCGTATAAACGGCCTACAGCAGGAGTCGGTACACCACTATCAGGATCAATAAACTGAGCGAAACCCAAGCCAGTTAAGATACCAATCAGGTGCCCTGCTGTTTCTAACGTAGTAAAAACAATTCGCAATACCAGGCCCATGGCAAAACCAATGATAATTTGGTGCGAGACCACCAACCAGGTATCTAAACCAAAGGGATCAATTACAGTTTCGTAACGAACCATAGGCGCAATGGCAATCGCCAGCACAACAGCTAGCGCGCCGCGTACTCTAACCGAGATCGAACGCGAGCTAACCAATGGTGCCACGCTTAACATTGCTCCCACCCTAATCAATGGCCATAGAAACGAACCGACCCACAACATAATTTGTTCGTCAGTAAAGTTCACAATGGTTCACTTCAACCAATTAGGCTGGGTATTTCCAGAAAAAGATTTCTAGCAAAATTGGTGATTTGAAGTAAAAGCCATGGACCCAACACCACTAGCAGGCCGAAAATAACCATCAGCTTAGGTATAAACGATAGAGTCATCTCATTAATTTGCGTCGCCGCTTGAAAGACACTAACAATTAAACCCACCGCTAGAGCCGGCAGCAACAACACGCTACTTAACAAAAGAGTAAGTTCAATAGCGCGGCTACCAATCGCTAATATAGTTTCATGTGTCATTGCATCACCTGCTATACGTAAAAGCTGGATGCCAAGGTGCCGACCAGAAGCACCCAACCATCAACAAGAACAAACAACATAATCTTAAAAGGCAGCGAAATGATGATAGGTGATAAAAACACCATACCCATCGACATCAAAGCACTTGCCACAACAAGATCAATCACCAAAAAAGGAATGAACACAAGAAAACCAATTTGAAATCCAGTTTTAATTTCGCTGGTAATAAATGCCGGCATAAGCAATGTCATGGGCACGTCTTCTGCGGAGTCAAACTCTTCTTTTCCGGACAACTCAGAAAAAAGTTGTAAATCACTATCGCGTACCTGGCTTATCATAAATGCGCGAAACGGCTTGCTAGCAGCTTCAAGCGTCTCGGCAACCGACGCCTCTTCAGCAAGATAAGGGATTACGGCGTCATCATAAACCTGCTCAAATACCGGCGCCATAATGAAGAACGTTAAAAACAAAGCAATACCAATTAGCACCTGAGTAGTCGGGGTTTGCGCGGTACCCATCGCTGTACGAAGGAGCGCCAACACAATAATTATGCGAGTAAAAGAGGTCATCATTAGCAGAGCTGCTGGCAATAAGCTAAGCAGCGTCATCAACAGTAATACTTGCAACGTTACCGAGTAGGTTTCATCTCCATTAGCCGCGGTAGTCACAGAAATAGCGTCCAAACCAGGTACAGCCAGTGCAGACATCATCGGTAGAAATACTAATAAAATCAGACTAAAAAAACGCATCAGTTTTGGCCACGATGCTTAATGACCGAAGCCAAACGATCTGCAAAGCTGTCAACCCCTGAGGGCGTAGTGACGTTAATGACTGGCTCATCAAATACGTGGATTTTCTCAACATGGCCAGGGCCAACACCAAGCAAAATTTGACGATCCCCCACTTGCAACATAACGACACGTTCGCGTTGCCCCATAGATATTCCTGCCACAATACGAAAGTCACCGGAATTGCCTGCTCGTGGTGTACCAAAGCGGCGATAAAACCAACCCAGCAACAAAATTAAAATAACAACAAAAGATAAGCCAGCAAGCATTTGTAGAATATTACTTAGGGCGAATGGCTCTGCTTCGTTTATAGAAGAGGCTTTTGTAAAGGTATTACCTTCTGCGAAGGTCGCTGATGATATAAAGACGACTATCATTGTGAGTGCATTTACTATTATTTTTTTTGTCTTCAACATGATGTGGCGCCCGTTATCCTAAAAAGACATGCGTTCTATTTGAGATTTTTTATACGTTCAGCAGCGCTAATAACATCTGTTAAACGAATACCAAATTTCTCATTAACCACTACAACCTCTCCGCGCGCAATCAATGTGCCGTTAACACGAACATCCATTGGTTCACCGGCCAAGCGATCTAACTCGACAACAGAGCCTTGGTTTAATTGAAGAAGGTTACGAATGTTTATATGAGTTCGGCCTAATTCCATGGCGATGGTGACTGGAATATCAAGCACCATGTCAAGATTAACTTCACCATTCCCGACCGAGCCACTTGCGTTCAAATTATCAAAATCAACGGTTTCAGCACTAACAACGGTTTCGGCGCTAACAACATCTTCTGCCTCAGCATCTGCTTGCTCTTCAAGCGCAGCGCCCCATGCATCCATTGCATCAGCATCTGAACCACCTTCAGTAGCGCCTCCGCTCATCAAACTATCGACATCATCCTGACTAATATCTACGCCATCAACTGGATCAGCCATTTTATTCTCCTGGGACTACTGTCAGAATTTTCGGTGAAGAAGTCATTTTTTCAATGATTTTGATAGCATTATTGCCATCAGACCAACCATAGCTTCCTCGTATTACAGGGATATCTTCAATCGTCGCAATGACTTCTCGCGGTGTATCGATAGGAATAATATCGCCTTTCTTAAAATTCATTACTTCGCGCAAACTAATATTAAATTCAGACAAATTACTAACCATCTCAACCGGCGATTCAAGTAATTCGTGTCGTAATGAATGTTGCCATCTCTCGTCCTTGTCATCGCTATCACTTTGAATACCTGCATCCAATAATTCGCGAATAGGCTCAAGCATGGAGTAAGGCATAGTGATATGAAAATCACCACCACCGCCTTCCAGTTCGATATGGAAAATAGAGACCACTACAATTTCAGAGGGACTAACAATATTAGCGAACTGAGGATTAACTTCAGTATTCATAAATTCAAGATTAATGGGTAAAACAGGTTTCCACGCTTCCATAATATTTTTATAGGCATCCTGCAAAACAATACTCAGCACACGTTGCTCCGTTGCTGTAAATTCACGCCCTTCAATCTTTGCATGCCAACGGCCATCACCACCAAAGAAGTTATCCACTACAGTAAACACCAGCTTCGGATCAAACACCATCAGGGCTGTGCCTTTTAGTGGATGAACGCGCGTCATATTAAGACTGGTTGGCACAAATAAGGTGTGCATATACTCTGAAAACTTGAGCATCTGCACGCCACTGACAGCAATTTCAGCACTACGACGCAAAATATTAAAAAGACTGAGACGGAAGTTGCGGGCAAAACGCTCATTAATCATTTCCAACGTGGGCATACGCCCACGAACAATGCGATCCTGGCTATGAAAGTCATAACCCTTAGCGCTGCCATCATCAGGAATTTCCGAATCTGTATCAACATCGCCACCGTCAACACCATTAAGGAGTGCATCGATCTCGTCTTGTGAAAGCAAATCATCCACGTTGCATTATTCTCTCTATAATTATAGTTAGTAGTATTTACTGCATTACCATGCCGGTAACCAGAAACTCTTCAACACCAGTATTTTCAGGGCGTTTACCTGTTTCCGCAGAGATAATTTTTCTCACTACAGCTACCGCATCAGCAGCAAGTTTTTCTTGCCCTTCGACCGTTCTTAATGCGGCTTCTTTCTGCGTGCTAAATAGCACACTCAACTTGCTACGAATAGCGGTGATATGTGTCGTGATATCTGCTTCAACGGCGGGATCTCGCGTCAAGATCGAGCCATTAATTTGAAGAAAACGTGCCTTGGCGTCAGGGTCGGAAAAATTCACAACAAAAGCAGGATCCAGCGCGATGTAGATAGCAGGCATTTTCGCTATCGCAACGTCTTCTTTATGCTCGTCATCGCCGTGCTCAGCATCGTCGGAAGCGAAAAAACCACCGAAATAGAGACCGCCACCAATACTGCCTCCTAAAACAATCAATACAACCAAGACGATCAAGACGATTTTCATAGCACCACCTTTCTTTTTCACTTCTTCTTTCTCTTCCGCCATGTCAACTTCCTTTCAGTAATCAAATACGTACGACAGTGCTTTAGCAAAAGCTATGCCACGGAAATTATTAGAATAATTCGTTTAATAACAGATAGTTATATACATGCCTTAATTAGCCCATGGGCCAAAGACAACTTATTGACAGTGAACTTGAAGTGAAAAGTTAATTGAGCGACGTTGGATTGACTATAAGAATCAAAATACCCGTGGAAACACCATAGCAATTTCCACAGATAGCTCTGTATAGCGGGCTATGTCACCTTAGTACGCGAAGGAGCCCAACCGCCGTTGGTCTTGCTCAGACAAAAACGCGTATCAGCGCCCTTCTCTTACTACATGCCCTTAAGTGTTCCAGAGAACCTGAATAAGTTCATCAAATCGATGATGGCAAGGAAAAAAAGCGAATACCCCTAGGGCACGTGGAAAGCACGCAACTATACAGAGGTAGAGTAACGCTGGATCAATTGCCGAATTTACATGGAGTAAACGCGACTAGCGCGGGTTCAGGGACTTATTCCGAGGTTCCCCTGGTTATACAAACTGATCGACAAAACCGGACGAGCTAAATTCAACAACCGGGTTGCCAACATCATTTACTTGTAGAGCTGCATCTTCGCTTATTCCATTTCGAGTTAGCTCACCATTGCTTGCAGTACCAGCTCTATCTTCACCTTTCCGCTCTGCGTTATCGCCATGATTAATGTCGGCATCTGCCAGATTAAGCCCCTGATTTTCCAACATTTCTCGTAGTTTTGGCAATGCAGCTTCAATGGCTTCGCGAACAACACCAAACTGTGAAGTAAAGGCTACGCTGACTTGATCACCCGTAACATTTATACGCACATCAACCGGCCCCAGTTCCGCCGGATTCAGTCGAACTTGTGCCGCATTTATATTTTGCCCTATCAACCAGCGAACGCGCTGGCCTAGCTCTTCCGACCATTGCGAGCTATTCAGCGGCGCAGCCACTTGTGTTTGTGTCGGATTAGAAGCCTGCAATGAGCCAGTATCAGCAACGACACCCAGCAAGGGTTGTCCTATAGCCGTATTACCACTAATCAGATTATTGATGTGACCTAGTACGGTACTGGCATTTAGATTCGCACTATTGTCAGCACCAGCAGTGTTGGTTTTTGTTAAGCCAGTCAATAACTCATCGAGACCTGCCATTTTTTTCTGTGCTGTATCAAAGAACGATTGATTCAGATCAAAAAAATCTCCGCTACGCGCTTTCTCCACCCGATCAAAAAAATCATTCAATGAACCGCGCAAGTCATTAGATGTTACGTTGGCTTCTTGTCGTAAATTAGTTTGGGCCTGATCACTCAATGCTGACTTATCAAGCAACGAAGTTAAGCGAACACGTGAATCGGTCACTTGCTCTAAATCATCGCCTGAGCTTACACCAGTAAACAAGCCACGCAATTGCTCAAGCACAGTATTAGAACCCGATAATACAGAGCCTGCCAATGACTGAACACTTGCAGTCGCCTCGAGTTGACCACCTAAGCTTCCGGTCTGATTACTCAGGCTCAAACCAGAAATAACACCAGGCAATAGCGGCAACAGCTTGCCTTCTAACTCACCAAGGCTTGCCTCAGATAAAAAAGTACTTAGACCCGTATCAGGTTGTGGTGGCCCAACAAACTCACCTGGGTCTTCAGCAAAATTGTTTGTTGACGCCACAAGCTGGCCTGAACCACCATGGCTTACACTACCAAGAATTCCGCTAAACAACTGATTTTCCGAGCCAGTTTCAGGTGAGCCAGATGGCGAGGCATGACTATTGCCAGCTTTGGTGTTTGCCACAACACCCGCGACATTTAAACTTGCTTGTACCGACATGCTATTACCCATCAACTGTTTATATTTTCTTATAAACAATAAGGGGCAAATTGCATGCCACGCTGTTAAGGTAACATTGTAGTGATTAAGCAATATTGGCAATGGGTTAACATTACAACGCAATCAATCACAGCGGAGATATATCCTTTATGTCACTATTTTCAATCATTATCTGAGCGAATTTATATCTGTTCGTGTAGGAAAAATTTTACTTCTACCATTGATCTTGGCAGGCATACTGTCTGTAGTTTATTGGCATGACAGTGAAGCATCAGGAAATGGTGATTTACGGTACTACACTCTAGGTTCTGTTGTGAAATTTTGCAATTAATGTAGGGTCACCGCTATAAAGGAGGTATTTCATGTCTTACACACAAAATATAAACCCGTCACAATGGTCAAAACCATACGAATATCTTAAGCCCTTTCCGCGCATACACACAAAGAATGAAGACAAGGCTAAATGCTTTGTGGAAGCGGTGTTCTGGATTTTACGCAGTGGGGCGCAATGGCGAATGTTGCCTCGGGAATATGGGGATTGGAATGTTGTTTATCAACGATTTTCGGATTGGGCGGAGCGCGGTGTATGGTACAAAATGTTGTATTATTTTGCTCGCGACCCAGATATGGAATATATTATGGTAGATAGCACGGTTTTGCGCGCTCACGCTTGCGCGGCGGGCGCTCTTAAAAAAACGGAGGGCAAGAGAGACAGGCTTTAGGGCGTTCTCGCGGCGGGTTTTCAACTAAAATCCATGGCCTTTGTGATGCTCTTGGCAACCCTTTGGGTTTTATTCTCACAGGCGGAGAAAAAGCAGATTGTACACAAGCTATCCCCTTGATAGAAAACAAAAAATATGAGGCTTTTTTGGCTGACAAAGGGTACGATACGGACGCTATTGTGGCCCATGTCCGTGAAAGTGGGGCCTCGTGCGTTATTCCACCCAAAAGAAATCGAAAAGTTCAGCGCGACTATGACCAGGAGCTATACAGGGAGCGACACAAGATTGAGTGCCTCTTTGGTTTTTTCAAGCATTATAGGCGGCTATTCTCCCGCTTTGAAAAAATGGCATCAAGATTTCAAGCCTTCCTCCACTTCGCYGCAGCTCTTCAATGGTTGAAATAAATTTCACAACAGAACCTAGAATAATAAGCATTGCAATTTATTGGTTAGTTTTGCTTTCGGCTGAAGTGCTTGGATGATTTGACTGTGAAAACGTGAAGCTATCTTGTAAGTGTGGCGAGTTCTCTGTTTATGCTGCAATTTGTATATGAAAAATCCGATGGTGATGTCTGCTGGAAATTAATAGCGTTCGGCTTGAAGTGGCAGGGGCCATCAGCAATTTCCTCAGGCGTGTGTAGGGTCAAATGTTACTCATGCAGCGATAGGTGGTTGAATTGACTCGATATGGGAAAATGTCTGCTACACTGGTTATGCAGATCATCCAATAAATCATGTATAGTGTATAGTAGCTCAGGCTTGATCTGACGCCTGACTTGAAAGGGTGGGTTGCCGGTTTTGATAGAAGTGCAAACTTTTACTCACGACACAAAGAGGTAACCCTCATGACCAGTAGTAACGCCACTCCAGGGTATACCTCGAGGTATACCCTCATGACCAAATAGTAACGCTATACCTCACCTTGAATTTGATAGTGGGATATTTATTCGCTAACAAAGGTTAGCACTCGCCGCTTTGTTGTCATACATTTTCTCCCGCTGTGGGGTGATGAAGGCAGCTGTCAGATGGTTCACTCTGGCTAAATTGGCCGGGAACTTGAAGCTTGGCCGTATCAAAGTGTATCCGATGGTGCCGGAGGAAGGGCTTCCTGTACCCAATGGCGCTTTGACAGCCACGTGATCAATAAGTGGATGAAAGAGAGCGTTGCCCTAACTTTATTACGGGCGTGTAAGAGCAATAGGCAAGCGATCAAACCGGAACATGGTTGCCGATCCTGTGCAGAACGACATTAAGGAAAACAACGGGGTTTTCCCGAACAAAAATTCATTTATTGAACGAATATGACAGGAGACGCGAACTAGTATGAGAAAGAACAGAATTGCGCGCGTATGGAGCAGAAACGGATCGGGTAGCCCTGATAGTCGTTATTCCACATTATCGGAGGGTAACTATGACCAGTCCCAGCTCTGTAGCTAATATCACGACAGCACTCTTGCTGGCCGCAGGAACGGGAACACGCCTGCAGCCATTGACCCTGGATGCCCCAAAGTGTCTCACCGAGGTCGGTGGTGTTCCTATCCTCGAACAGTTGGTCAAGCATTTGCGCGCACAGGGGTTTAAGCGACTGGTTGTGGTGATCGGTCATCTGGGTGACCATATCCGGGAGTTTCTGCACCAGCACGCAAGTGATATGCAGGTTGATTACGTTTTCAATCCAGATTATCGGACAACCAATAACATTTACTCTCTTTGGCTGGCCCGACAACAGATCCGGGAGCCGTTTTTACTGGTGGAGAGTGACCTGGTTTTCGAGACCTGGATGCTGGAGGACATGCTTCAACCCGACAAGATGGCGGTTTCCAGAGTACTCCCCTGGATGAACGGTACTATGGTTGAACTTGGGTTGGGGCAGCGTGTGTCGGCTTTTCGCATGAATGGCGACAGGTGTTCCGATGCACGCCAATACAAAACGGTCAATCTCTATAGCTTATCCCTTCATTCCTGGAGCAAGATTGAGGAACGGTTAAGCCGCTATGTCTCAGAACGCAGGCTCGGTGAGTATTATGAGGCGGTATTTGCCGAACTGGTCGCTGATGGCACGCTCTGTTTCGATGCGGTCATCTTCGATGCCGGCCGATGGTATGAGATCGATACCAGGGCTGATCTTCGCGAGGCGGAGAATCTGTTTACCCGACCTCGAGCTATCACCAGCCGCTCTTTAACCGTCACCAAACCGGCCGCTACTCTTGCCTGAGATCGATCACGCATCCGTTCACCGGTATTGGGAGGGCGTTAAGTCCTCGATCCTGGGGCCCTACATGATGGATGGCTTCGGTTTTCCGGTAAGTGCCGGCGATTTTCGTTTCCGTGCCGAGGCCCGGATCGTTCGGCGCTTGCTGTGCGGTATCGAGCACAATGGCCCGGTTCTGGATCTCGGCAGCGGTGTTGGCCATTGGGCTGAGGAATTCGCACGCCGTTTCTCCCAGGTGATTGCTGTCGAAGGCAGCAACGTCCTCTATCAAGCATTGGATGAGCGATGCGCCCCGATTCACAACATTCGCACCGTACACGGCGATGTTATGGCGTTCGAGCCCGATGACCAGTATAGCCTGGTCTTTCTCGGTGGCTTACTTATGTACCTCAATGAAAATGATGTGATCGATTTATTGCAAAAGTTGATCCCTTGTCTAGGGCCAGAGGGGACTATCTTGTGCCGCGAGTCCACGGTTCGGGGTCAGACTGTGACGCGCGCGGGCGACTACCCCGTCATTTATCGTTCAGTGTCGGACTACAAGCGCATCTTCAAACAATGTGGATTGACACTCAAACATGTTGAAAGAAACGAGCCTTATGTTTTGATGCAGATGGGGTGCGAATTGGTCAAAAAATGGAAGCGGGTCGTCCCGGAACCGCTTCAGGCGTTGCCAGTTGTGGGTCGCCTGGTCTATTGGGGCATGCGTTTGGGGGCTCCCTGGATCAAGCGTCTCTCCGAGGTGCTTGGGATTCGGTTTCCGAGCCTGGAGAATCATTTTTTTGTGCTCAGAACGGGGTCGAGTGTTCATGAGTAAGCGGTTCCGGTAATCCGATGGGAAACCCGCAAGGAAACTTTATCTATCGGAACCTGGCTAATGCAACATCGATTCTCGGCGTGCTGCCGCTGGTGTTGCTTTTCCTGGAAGACGGTTATCGTTATTTAATCCCGTTAATCATTTTCAATAATGTGATGGATGACCTGGACGGTATTCTGGCGGCCAAGTTGAACATCCGCAGCCGCTTCGGTGCCAATCTTGACAATGTCTGTGATGCCGTCGCCCATGTGGCCCTGATCTCGGCGGTGGGCGCACATTTTGGTGGGTCGGTCTTGATGGTAGGCATGATCGCTGCGGCATCGATCATTCTTCGTGCAACCTCCCGGCTTAACCCAGATGTGGCGATAGCTGGTGGTTCGCCGACCAATGAGCTTATGCGCCACATGCTATTCGTCCTTCTGTTGGCGCAACTGTTTGATGTTGACCCTGGACTCTATCTGGTTCTCATATTTATATTGCACTCGGTGACGATGGTCGCGCCGTTCAAGTTGCCAATCCTTATCCGGGGGCTGGCAAAGACTGCCACGATGGTTGCTTTAGTGAATGTGGCACTGGTGGCGGCATGGCTCATACCAAGCATTACGCCATTCATCGCGGCGGCCTTCATCGCCACCTACTTGTATTCATTTGTTGTTGGCGGTGGGCAATGGCTCAAGGAAAGGGCAAACAAACCGTGTGATTGAGGTGCACTGCTATAATACGTCAGGTCTGAGAAGGGGCTTGCATGGCGAGCGCTATCGCAATCAACTATTTATTTGCGCAGAAGTGAAGAGAAATCGTGCCCGTTTTTCAGATTGAAGAAAAAATCACGCTTAATACATGAGACGATATTATTAATCGTTCTTGCTGCGAATCTCCGGTTGAACCTCAAAAATATCGTTATGTGTGTTTTTTATGGTTGATGAGGCCCCAACAAAGAAATCGTTTTAGCGTCGGGTAATTCTCTATGGGGGTGCCTCCTTATCTCTTGGGTAAATGTCGATGCGGCGTGCCCTGATCTATTGCTGAGCCAGGAAACCCTCAAGGGTTTCCTGGCTCAGTGATTCCATGTTATCGGCAATTCCGCGCAGAAATTGCTCGATTTTGGTCTTGGAGGCAGCTATAAAACTTGGGCCGATTTAAGTTTTTTCATTATTGCAGCGGCCGTTATTGAGGGTTGCGATGCTCGAATTTACCTGGTCTACCTAAAGTTTATTTTTAAGCTGCCAAGCTGCAACGGCGGGTTCTGCATGCTGCTCTTTGATGAGCAACATATCAGGTAGAACTGTTTTCAAGAGATATGTTAATTCCGGATCGAAGTGCGTGCCGCTGGTGCGATTAATTTCTGCAAGCGCTTCCTCAACGCTCCATGCTTTCTTATAGGGTCGTTCCGAAGTCAGGGCATCAAACACATCTGCCAACCCGACGATTCGCCCCACCAGCGGAATGTCTTTACCCTTAAGACCCTTGGGATATCCCGTGCCGTCCCATTTTTCGTGATGCGTCAGGGCTACAAGGCGCGACATTTCCATCAGATCAGAATGATGGCCGGACAGGATCTCTGCACCAATCGTTACGTGGGTTTTCATGGTTTCCCATTCGCCGGCATTGAGTTTTCCGGGTTTCAGGAGAATGCTGTCGGGTATTCCAATCTTGCCGATATCGTGCATCGGGCTGGCGTTAAGTAGCAGTTCTGCTTCTTCGTCGCTCATTCCGGCCGCCTTGCCCAGCAACTGGGAATACTTGCTCATGCGAATGATGTGCAGGCCGGTCTCATTGTCGCGGTACTCGGCTGCACGCCCCAGACAGCGGATGATCTCAAGGCGTGTTTCCTGCAGTTCGTCAGCTTTTTCGCGCAGTTCTTGTGTGCGTTCGCGTACTTTTTTTTCCAGAATTTCGTTTTGCCCGCGAATCTGCTTATGCAGCAGCCGGACTTCCAGCATGTTGTGGATGCGGTCAAGAACTTCAATGCGGTCAAAGGGTTTAGTGATAAAGTCTTTTGCACCGGCTTCGAGTGCGCGCAGCCGGGTGTTGCGGTCGGCATGTGCGGTTAGCACCAGCACTGGCAGGTAACTATCTTCTTCAACAGTTTTGAGTTGCGCCATGACTCCAAAGCCATCGAGATGCGGCATATTGATATCGAGCAAGACAATATCGAACAGATGGCTGCGGTAAAGACCTTCCACCTCACGTGGATCAGTTGTTGTGATGAGCGCGCTGTAACCTTCCTTTTCCAGCAATCGTCGCAAAATGAGAACGTTTGCCTCTTCGTCGTCGACAATGAGGATGCTGGCGGTTTTGGTGTCCATAGTTAGCATTTTGATTGGTTCACGGTTTAAGCACTGTGTCGACAGTGTGCAATAGTTCTTTAATATTAATAGGCTTGGTMAAATAGGCAAGTGCGCCGGCAGCAAGCAGTCTGTTGAGCTGGCCCTGGCTGGCATCGGCACTGATAATGACCACCGGAATGTTTTGCGTGACCGGATCTGACTTTAATCGTGCCAGCACTTCGTGTCCATGAATATCCGGCAGGTTCAGATCCAGAATAATCAGCCTCGGTTTGTGTCTGAGTGCCAGGTCGACCCCCATTTTTCCTTGCATTGCCGCAATTAATTCAATATGTGGTCTGCTGTTCAGGGCTACTTCCACCAGACGAAGATTGGCAATATTGTCTTCAATGTAAAGTACGGTTGAGGATTCTCTGGGTATGGCTTTAGAGGGCTCGGTTGCACCATGTTGTTCTTCCGACTCGTGATTTTTCGGTGCATCAATTAAAGGCAGCTCTAACCAGAATGTGCTGCCTGTTCCGGGTATGCTGTCCAGGCTCAGCTTGCCGCCCATGGCCTCAACGAGTGCCTTGCTTAGTGCCAGGCCGATACCGCTGCCTTCCGTGCCTGTTGCTTCAGCGTCGAGACGCTCAAACGGCTCGAATATCCGCTCACGGTTGTCTACTGCAATACCTGGTCCGGTGTCGCCGATGGAAATACGGAGGATCCCGTCGCGCACCTCGGAGCAAGACAGGGTGACCGTGCCACCGTCATGATTGTACTTGATCGCATTGGACATTAGGTTGAGCAGCACCTGTTTCAGTTTCTGTAGATCTGCAATAACGTAAGTGCTGCATTCATCAGGCACCAAACCTTTAAGCTGTATGTTGCGCTCGGTTCCGAGTGGACGTATCAGATTCCAGCTATCTTCCAGTACGCGGCGTACTTGCACTGGTTCGGGTGACAGATTTTGCCGGCCCGATTCGATACGGGCAATATCCAGCACTTCGTTGATTAAATCGGCCAGGTGCCGGCCCGCTTTCAGAATATACTCGGTGCTTTCGCGTTCTATCGGGCTGAGATCCTCCAGTTCAAGCAGTTGGGCGAAACCGATGATGGCATTCAATGGCGTGCGCAATTCGTGACTCATACGCGACAGAAAAGCACTCTTTGCGCGGTTGGCTTTTTCCGCGTGCTCTTTGGCCTTGAGCAGCTCGTCTTCCGCCAGTCTGCGTTCTGTAATGTTACGAACGATAGCGACAAAATAACCGGTTTTGTTTTCCTTGCTAATATACTGGAGGGATATCTCCACAGGAAAATCGTGATCATCTTTGCGTCGATGAACTGTTTCAAATCTGTGTGAGTTTTTGGTGTCATTCTGTAACGGTGTAATCAATGTGCGAAAACGGTGTTCATCAAATTCGGGCTTGATATCGAAGGGCGTCATTTTTCTCAGTTCGTCGTCGCTATAACCCAGCCCATCGCATGCACTGCGGTTGGCATAAAAAAATCGCAGCTTATCTGTGTCGAACATGAATACAGAGTCTCGTGTTCGATCGAGGGCATTTTTAAACTCATTCAGTTTTGCCTGCACTGCCTGCCGTTCACTGATATCGCGCACGATCCCGGTAAAGACCTGTCTGTGATCCACTCGGACTTTGGCCACCGAAAGCTCCATCGGGAAGATTGTGCCGTCTTTGCGTTTGCCGATAACTTCGCGACCGGTGCCGATAATTTTGGCTTCCCCCGTGCGCTTGTAGTCAGATAGATAGCCGTCATGTTCCGCCGCATAGGGTTCTGGCATAAGCATGTTGAGGTTGTGACCAATCACTTCATCGGCCGTGTAGCCGAACAAGCTCTCAGCGGCATGATTATAGGTTTCGACAATACCTTGTTCGTCGATAGTTATGATGCCGTCAACGGCGGTATCGACAATGGCGCGGATATGCGCCTCCCGATCCTGTGCTTCTTGTATGGCGTTATTCAATTCAGACGTGCGCAGATTAATCAGCTTCTCATCATCCTCTGCCCGCCTCATCATTAATCGCAGGTAGGCGCCCAACATGACAGTGATGATCAGGCTTGCCAGCAGAACAAAGCCACTCTGCACTGACAGATAGGTGCCAGTATTCAAGCCGACGGGTCTGGCAATGAGGCTCCACGTTCTGTCTCCAACCAGGAATGAATGTTCAACATGCAGTCCTGAACGCGCATCATTTATGGTCAGCGCCGGGGCGTTTTCTTCCTCTTGACCTGAACCTTGAATGTGCAGCAGACGGGGGGCATCGTCTACTGTTACATCAAAGAGATAAAGATCGGCGCCAGCAAGTCGCTTGCTGGCTTTCTCGATTTTTATATTGGCGGCTGCGGAAACCAGCCCGGAAATACGCAATACACCCAAGGCAAACCCGGCTAGATTCTGCCGGCGCTGTTCCAGTGTCTCATGAGGGAGGTTTTGGTGGTAGATGGCTGAAAACGCAAGGATGCTCGTCGCATTCTCTGTCAACTGTACAAGATCCATCTGGTCGCTCATCACTATCCGATCTGTGTCTCGAGCCTTGTTAAGAGCAGCCATGTGCATTGCATTGGAACCCAGGTCAAAGCCAAGGGCGCTTTCGTTGCCCTTGTACGGTTCCAGATAGTAGACGGGGGAATAACTGTCTCTTTCACCTGCGATCACCCTGTCGCCCTGTGGTGATTGCTCGATAAACCGAAAGTCAGTAAGCCCGTCGTCGCGCGCGGCCTGCACATAGGCTGCACGCTCGGAGTGAGCTACCCAGGGTATCCATGCCAGTGCTTGCAAGCTCTGCGTGTCAGACAGTACCTTTTTGGTGAAGCTACGAAATTCGTCCCGATTAACGTGGCGCGAACTTTTGAAAAAGCCTACGATGGATCTTAAAACTGCAAGTTCTGCCGCAACATGTCTTTCGACCAAGGCAATATGCGCTATGGCCGTTTTTCTGAAATTCTCCTCGGTTGTTCTTTGTTCAAGGTCTTGTGTGTATTTGAAAGCAACGAAAGAGAAGGCGAGACCGATGAGCAGCACGAGTCCGACAGGAGCATGGCTCCACAGCTTAGGCATAGTCCGCTCCTTGGAAAGGGGTTGTTGCTAATAATATCCTGTCTCACCTTTTTTTGTAACAACAATTGCATTGTATTAATAAAGACCGCATAAGGCGGGCTTTATTAATTTAGTTGGCTTTTTAACAAAATCGAATCATTGCCCGATAAAATGTGGTTCGAAAAATCCTTTAGGAACAATACGTTAAGTATGAGCGAGAGCGACACTGTCAGCTTCAGGATAATGCCTCAATAGCCCCCTCCTTCATTGATCCTGGTCAATACGGAATAGCTGGGGATTTGCTAGTTTTCAGTATTGAGAGCGAAGCAGAGGCGCGTCATGCAAATCACGATTAACATCATCAAGGCAGGTATCGGGTCTATCGAGTGTACACAGACCGTCCAATACGGCAGGGAAACTGTTAATTGATGGAGTTACCTATTGTTAATCGTAAAGCTGCCGGTCAGGCGCTTGCGCAAGCATTACATGTCTACCGCGATCGTGATGATGTCATCGTGCTGGGGCTGCCACGTGGYGGTGTGCCGGTAGCCATGGAAGTTGCACAAGCCCTGGCAGCACCGCTGGATCTCATGTTGGTAAGAAAGCTGGGAACACCGGGGCACCGGGAACTGGCCATGGGCGCTATTGCCAGTGGCAGTGCAGAAGTGATTAACGAGGAAGTCGTGCGTAGCCTTGGAATTACGCCCGAGGCCATAGAGCGTGTGACCATAACAGAGCGCGAGGAATTGAAGCGGCGAGAGCAAGCCTACCGCGGCCAGCGGCTGTGGCCGAGCCTTGCGCATCAATGCGTCATCCTGGTCGATGATGGTCTGGCGACTGGCGCGACCATGCGTGCTGCGGTTGCAGCAGTGCGCACACAGCAGCCGGCGCGCATCGTTGTTGCCGTGCCAGTGGCGCCACCAGATACCATCGCGCTATTGCGCAGGGAGGCCGATGAGGTTGTTTGTTGCGCCGAGCCTGAGCCTTTTAACGCTATCGGTCAATGGTATGTGGATTTTTCCCAAGTCAGTGACAATGAGGTACGCGAGATGCTCGGCAAGGCCTGGAACGAATAGGCTGAGTCAAAACTGTAAGCGGGCRAAMACCAAATGATCAAYGCACAGCATGCAGYACAATCGACTGAGGTAACCGTACAGGCTGGCAAAGTCACGTTAGACGGCAATCTCACGCTCCCCGATAATCCAAAGGGCGTTGTTGCCTTTGCTCATGGCAGCGGCAGCAGTCGCTTCAGCAGCCGTAACCGCTATGTCGCCAGCGTACTGAATGAAGGCGGCCTGGCGACGCTATTGTTTGATCTGCTCACTGCCGATGAAAACGAAATCGACGTCCAGACCGCGGAACTGCGCTTTGATATCAAGCTGCTCAGTGAACGGATGGTCGCCACCCTGGACTGGATGAGTACGCAAGCAGTGATCGCTGATCTGCCCATCGGCCTTTTCGGTGCCAGCACAGGCGCCGCGGCGGCGTTGAATGCTGCGGCGGCATGTCCGCATCGGGTCGCTGCTGTGGTCTCCCGTGGCGGTCGTCCTGATATGGCGATGGACGCTTTGCCACGGGTCAAGGCGCCGACCTTGCTGATTGTCGGCGGTCTGGATCTGGYGGTTATAGAGATGAACCGTACGGCGCACAATGCTCTGRAAGYCCCGTGCCGGATGGAAATCGTCGAKGGYGCGACACACTTGTTTGAAGAGCCGGGCACACTGGAGCAGGYCGCGGYGCTGGCCCGTGACTGGTTTCTGCAACACCTTCATGGCCCGATATAGTGRCGGCAGATAATCTGCGYRTTTTTGCGCTYAATAGCAGCCGCGATTTTGGCGAGCGTGTCGCAAMAGCYATGGGTCAGCCGCTCGCAGAGCACGAGGAGCGGGAATTCGAGGATGGCGAGCAMAAGCTGCGCCCGCTGGAGAATGTTCGCAGCAAGGATGTTTTTGTCATCGCATCGCTGTACGGYGATGCCGAGCAAACTGTTAACGATAAACTGGTGCGTCTGTTGTTCTTTATCGGCGCACTCAAGGATGCATCGGCACAGCGCGTCACTGCCGTAATTCCCTACCTGTGTTATGCGCGCAAAGACAGCAAGACCCAGTCGCGCGACCCGGTTATTACCCGCTACGTTGCCAGTCTGCTTGAAGCGGTCGGTGTCGACCGCGTGGTAACCATGGATGTACATAACCTTGCGGCCTACCAGAATGCTTTTCGCTGTCATAGCGATCACCTGCAAGCAAAGACCTTGTTCATTGACTATTTCGCATCCTGTGTAAACTATGAACTGCTTGTTGTYTCGCCCGATGTTGGCGGAATCAAACGGGCCGAGCAGTTTAGGGAAGCCCTGGAACAAAAGCTGGGCAGTTCGATAAGCAGTACTTTTATGGAGAAAAAGCGTAGCGCGGGCGTGGTCAGCGGCGCGTCCGTGACAGGAGATGTGGCGGGCAAGGCTGTCATCATCTACGACGATATGATTGTCAGTGGCGGGACGATTGCACGCACCGTGAGTGCCTGCCATGAACGTGGCGCAAGCGCGATTTACGCTGGCGCCACACACGGACTGTTTGCTGGCGGCGCTGATGAAAAACTGAGTGAACCGCAACTGCAAAAATTGGTGATTACAGACACTGTTCCATCATTTGGTGTGCACTCAGACGACTTGCGTGCAAAGCTTGAGATTTTGAATGCAGCGCCGTTGTTTGCCGAAGCGATTAAACGTATTCACTGCGGTGGTTCGATCGTGGATCTATTGTCCACCTGACTATTGAACAGTTGCTTTCGCTACCTGTTATTAGTAACCCTGATTAGCCGTCGAGTGTATCGGCATAATGCCTGGCAAGCCCGAGATAGTCGTGGGCGCGTCGTATCCATTTTTGGTGTTTACCGACATCGTGGTCATCAAGATGTTGAATAGACAGTTTGGCGCGGAGCAGGGCATGCAGCGACTTGTAGAAGCGCAGCAGAGATTGCGCAGGATCGTCATGGCATAATTGCCGGTAGGTTTCGAACACGACCTGGCCAATGAAAGGCGCACCGGATTTTTCACACTCCATAGCGAGAAAGGCCAGTTCATCGGCCGGATCCAGAAGGCGTAATGCACGGTTGAACTCCAGGCAGTCGATGATCACTGGAGGGTCGATGAGACAAATATGTTCGGGGCGCAGGTCGCCATGGGCCTCAACGATACGTTGCGTGCTGACCCGGGCATCGAAGAGTTGCGCTTTATCAGACAAAAACTGTTGAAGAGTTCGCTTGATTGCCGTGATCTGGTTGTGCGAGAGACCATACGCGGGTTTTAACAAGGTATTTGTATAGGCATCAATATTTTGTTCGAAGCGCTGCCGATAATCGTGCGGCGTTATGCTTACCGCTTCTGCGTGGCGATAAAATCCGGCCAGTAGCCGCGCAAAAGTACGCACCTCGGCGGCTTCTACGCGTCTGGCCGCAATCACCTGATCCAGCATGTATTCACGTGGTAGTCGCTGCATCTTAACCAGCCAGTCGACGGTTTCACCTTCGCCTTCCAGCTGAAGCCGGCCGGCCGCATCTATTGTTAGCGGCACGACACCGAGATAAATGCCCAGCGCCAGACGCTGGTTCAGGCGCACCTCTTCCAGGCAGTCATGATGGCGGCGCTCCAGAGTGCTGAAGTCGAGGAACTCGAAGCGAACAGACTTTTTCAGTTTGTAGACAAAATGCTCGCTCAGAAAAACCCACGACATATGGGTTTGAATAACATCAACCGTGAAAGCATGCCCGGGATTATAGTGGGGGTATGACGCAGGCTGGCGAAGAAAGGCGACCTTGGTCGCTGTGTCGATGTTAGCGGTGCTATTCGTGGTGGCTGCCATGTAATGAGTATCTATTTTAGTTATGTCGTCAACTCTTTCTGCCTTGCCATCATCCATTGGATGAGTTTATTCAGGGGCTCCCCGCAGCTATCTTATATAAGATAAGAATCTTGTCTTTTGATTTTAGTGTAATCAATCCAGGTGTCCATGACGACGATCAAGTAAAGTACAAGCAGGGGAGAGTAGAATTGTCATAGAAAACAACGGGGAATCATCATTTTACTCCTAATTTTATTCCCAGTCGCAGAGGCATAGAGCGAATGGCAAAACAATCCATGCCCGATAAAGCCGGGTCTCCCGTCGGGCCGCCTATAGGTTCGCAGTAAGCGCCACTGCCACCATGGCGCTATATCGTCTGGGCCTTGGTGCTATTGACCTTTTCCTGGTTCTGGTTTGGCGCTAACCAGGTGGCGCAGCGCCAGGATCTGGCCTACAGCGAGTTTAAGGATCGTGTGCGCCAGGAAGAGGTGGCCAGCGTGGTCTTCAAGGGGCAGACAGTGTTTGGTGAGTTCCGCGGCACGATCAGCCGGGAGCCGGCTGCGCAGACGACAACACTACCAAAGATGTTCATAACCACCTTGCCGCCAGTGGATGACCCTGATTTGATGCCATTGCTGGAAAAACACCTTGTTGAGGTGCGAGCCGAAACGCAACAAACATCCTTGTGGGCGACCGCACTGATCAGCTTGCTGCCGTGGTTATTGATCATTGGCTTGATTTTTTACAGTTCGCGCAAAATGCAGGAACGCATGCTTGGCGGCGGGCCGGGAGATCTATTCGGCTTTGGCAAATCAAAGGCCAGGCGTTTTCGCAGCGGCAGCCTCAACATCGGTTTTGATGATGTCGCCGGCCTGGAGAATGCCAAACGCGATCTGCATGAAATTATCGACTTTCTCAAAAACCCGGAACGTTTCCGCAAGCTGGGCGCAAAAATCCCCAAGGGTATCCTGCTTATGGGGCCGCCCGGAACCGGCAAGACGCTTCTGGCAAAAGCGGTTGCGGGCGAGGCCGAGGTGCCGTTCTACAGTATCAGTGGCTCCGAGTTTATCGAGATGTTTGTCGGTGTCGGCGCTTCGCGTGTGCGTGACATGTTCGCAAGCGCCAAGAAAGAAGCGCCCGCTATCATCTTCATCGACGAGATAGATTCAGTAGGCAGAGTGCGCGGCAGTGGTGTGGGCGGTGGCCATGACGAGCGCGAGCAGACCCTGAACCAGATTCTGGCCGAGATGGATGGTTTTGAACCGGAACAGACCGTTGTTGTGTTGGCGGCGACCAACCGACCTGATGTGCTTGACCCGGCATTGCTGCGCCCCGGCCGCTTTGACCGCAAGATCACGCTGGAATTGCCACGCAAGCAGGCACGACAGAAAATACTGGAAGTGCATGCCCGTGATATACCACTTGCCGATGATGTTGACGTCGCGCATATAGCGGCCCGCACAGCCGGGTTTTCCGGTGCAGACCTCGAGAACCTGATGAATGAAGCGGCACTGCTTGCCGGCCGTGAAGACATGGGGAAAGTCGATGCCAGAACTCTGGATATGGCGCGCGACAAGATTGTACTTGGCGCCGAAAGCGAAACCGTGCTTGATGAAGAGACAAAAAAGCGCGTGGCATATCACGAGTCCGGTCATGCCTTGCTGGCTTACCTGCTGCCCAATACAGACCCTTTGACGAAGGTGACAATCATTCCGCGCGGACGGGCACTGGGCGCGACCGAGCAATTACCGGAAGAGGAGCGTTACACCCTGCCTGAAAGTTATCTCAGGGATCGCATTACCATCATGCTGGGTGGCCGTATAGCAGAGCAGGTTATATTCGGAGAACTCAGCAGCGGCGCCGAAGACGACCTTAAGCAAGCCACCATCCTGGCACGGCGCATGATCAGTCAATGGGGAATGAGCGAAAAACTGGGGCCAGTCGCCTTTCGCCGCGGCGAAGAACACATCTTTCTCGGGCGCGAGATGGCGCAGCAGCGAGACTTCAGCGAGCACACGGCGCAACTGATTGACGATGAAGTTCGTGACCTGGTCAGGGAACTCGAAAAAAAGGCACAGGAAATTCTATCGCAACACCGCGAACAGCTCGGCGTCCTGGCCGAAGCCTTGTTAGAAAAAGAGGTGCTGGAGGCCGAGCAGATTCAGCAACTGGTCGATAAGAGTTTGCAGTAGTCGCGTGCGGTTGTAGAGGGTGGGCGGTAGTGTGGTTAGTTTATACTAATTAAGATTTAGCTTGATAGAGATTGTTCGGTTTCAAATGATTGGGTTAGAGCAAAACGGACATTAAGTAACACATATTTTAATCTTTATTTATTTGTTCAGTGGTAGAATTTTTTGGCCTTCTAAAGGCTGGGAAGAGGTTGGCTGAGTTTGGGTTTAATGACGCAAAGCGTAAAATGATTAAGCCAGGTGACAAAATTAGATTTCTTTGTCATGATGATCATAGTAAGGATCTTGTCCTTCATGTCTAAAATACGTTCGTATCTTCTGATTTTAGTTCATTATTGCCATAGGTGCCCTTGCCCCTGCTTGGAGGGTTATCAGCATCAGAACAGCTTGCTTATTTAAGCAAATTGTATGAAAAGGAAAAAAAGAAAAGTGCGAAATTATAGYATTTCTGCTTGAAGGTGAATGATATGGAAAAAATTGACTGCACAATATTGATAAGCATCAAGCCTGAATATGTTGATATGATATTTTGCGGAGGTAAAACGGTTGAATTGCGTCGCGTGCTTCCGAAAAACCTGACTGATGATGCGGAGTTAATCATATATGCCTCAAGTCCTACGCGAAGTATTGTAGGTAAAGCCCGAATAAAGAGGGTCGAGGATCATCCAGTAGAGAAGCTATGGAGAAAATTAGGTCATAAAACTGGCATATCAGCGAAATATTTTAAAGAGTATTTTAAAGGAAAAGATAGAGGGTATGGCTTGGTTTTAGACGAAATTGTAAAGTTTTCAAAGCCATACCCTCTGAATCACTTGAGGGAAAAATTAAATTTTTCCCCCCCCCAATCGTTTATGTATGCTACGGCGGATCTTATGGAGCATATACGGTGATAGGGGATTATGGACGTTCCTAAAAAAATCCTAATTGATACTAATATTGTTATTCATCTTGAAGATAATAAACAGATTCGACATAGTTATTCTACGTTGAACAGAGTATGCGGTGAAAATGGTATTCAGATAGTTATTCACGAGTCTTCGTATGAGGATGTGCTCGCAGACCTCGATCAGGATAGAAAAGAAATATCGCTCTCTAAGCTTGATAAATATCCCAAAATTAGTAAGAATAATCGTACTAAACAGCAAAAAGAAACAGACTTTGGGCCTGTCACGTCGCGTAATGATGATGTGGATACAGATCTTTTGGTTTCTTTAAAGTATAGATTAGTCGATTTATTGATTTCAGAAGATTCCGGTATAAAAAAACGAGTTAAGGATAGCGATGAACTTTATAAGCGTGTGCTTAACGTTAAGGAAGTGTTATCGCTATTCGATGGATTCTTTGGGTGCATAGAAGTTGAATATCAACATGTTCAAGACAAGCTCTGTGATCAATATGACCATGCCGATCCATTTTTTRACTCTTTGAGAAAGGATTACGACTTCGAKGGTTGGTATGCGAAATGTATGAGAGAGCAAAGGAAATGTTGGGTTATAGAGCATGAAAATAAAATTTCCGGACTTATTATCTACAAAGATGAGCTCAATCATGATGAGCTGAATAATCTGTGCGTACCCGGAAATAAAGTTCTTAAAATATGCGTATTTAAAACGGAAGGAGTTAAAGGAGAGAAGTACGGCGAACAGCTTCTAAAAACAGCAATGGATTTTGCTTACAGGAACAAATACGACAGCGCGTTCTTGACTGTATTCCCCAAGCATGAAGGTTTGATTAGGCTTATTGGTAAGTTTGGGTTCGTAAAAGGTAAACCAAAAGATGGYGAGGAGTCATATTATAAGCTAACTAAAGTATTGGAAGGTGATGAAGACATGCCTCCGTTTGAGTTTCACAAAAAATATTGGCCCTGCGTAAAAGGTACTGGTGTAAAGATATTTTGCATACCGATTAAACCAGAATTTCATGCGAGGCTTTTTCCTGAATCGGACCAAAGGATTAGCCCGCCGATAAGACAGATGTCACTCGGCTTTGAGGGTGCGGTCTCTCAGACGCCTGGTAACGCTATCCGAAAAATTTATATTTGCAACGCCCCTTTAAAGGAAATGTCTCCTGGATCAATGCTTCTTTTTTATAGATCAAAAGATAGTTTATTAACGTCCGTGGGTGTTTTGGAAGAGTACTTTGAGATTGAAAAATCTGAGGAGCTTATTAAAGTTGCCGGCAATAGATCGGTCTATTCAATTGATGAATTATTAGAGATGGCCAGTGGCAAGGTTAAGGCAAAAGCTGTAAATTTTTATTATGCAGCAAACTTTGAGGATCCCATTGCCTTAGCTGATTTGAGGAAATATGACATATTAAAAGCAGGCCCTCAATCTATTGTAAATATGAGTGATARAAAGTTTTTTAAATTGTATGAAAAGTTATTAAGTGAAAAAGACAAGGAGGTTTTTTTTGGGTGATATGTTTCAAACAGTGTTGGTTTTTGGGCTTCCTGGTGTAGGAAAAACCACTCTTATAAGTAATGTTCTGGATTGTGCGCATGACTGTGTTCGGCTGTCTGGCGGCAGCTTGATTCAAGGGGAACTKTCAGAAGAGGATCGAGATGATCTTAGGAAACTAAGTAAAGGTGAGGTGTTATCAAATCAGGAGCTATTAGTTTTTAATTTTAAAAAAAAGAAAGAAAAATTGGCTTATAAGCACATTTTATTTGATGGCCACTGTGTAATTAAAAATGGAGATCAATTGGTGGAAATTTCCGTGGAAGTCATGCGGAGATTAGAGCCAGATATGATTATATTTTTAGATGAAGATTCTGAAACAATAGTAGAACGTCGTAAGAATGATAACAATCGTCCTGATAGAGAGCAGGAAACGCTCGCAGATATAAACAAAAATAGAGGGCTCCAACTATCAATATGTAAAAAATATGTGGAAGAGCTGAATATACCTCTCAAAATAATAGTATCTTCATCTGTTGAAGAATTTATTTTTGCGGCTAAAATTTAAAATTTTTTTCTCGTTCCCATGCTCCGGCGTGGGAACGCATACGGCAGGTAATAATAAAACTGGTATAGTTTCACACAGCCCTTCATGGGAGCCAGAAAAATATACGTGATACTTCTGATGCGTTCTGATTTTAGTGCGATCAAGGGGCAGTGTACTTGAAAGGCATCATTCACTTGCTTCAAGCAGGGGTGTTTAGGGTAAGAGTAGGATGGCACTTACTTAAGGCATTAAACCCAGTAAAGATAAAGGTTTCAAGATTTTAGTTCTTATTCAGAATAATACATAGCGTCCGTTTTGTAGTTGTTTTTACGATACCTGTAAACATAGAGTAACGTCGTTCATGGAATAGATGCGCCGCAATGCCTTTTAAAAAAAGGCTTTGGGCCTTAAATAAGTGCCATTCGGGTCAGAGTAAAAACATAAAAAATTTCTTCAAATTTGAAATGGATGGTTTGCTCGTGTTCTAAATGCCTGAACCGTTAACGATTGGCTGGGCGGCTGTTGCTCATGAGCGTATCGAGTTTGATTTGCGCTCGCTTTGGGTTTTTTAAATCGATCGCTTCAATCATTTCACATTCGTCTTTTACCATTTCTGAAATACTGGTTGGATAATGTCGGCAGTCTTCTGGGCGGTCGAGGTRGATACCGCAGGTATATTTTTCCTGCTGYGGTGAATTATTTTGATTGGGGGCTTTTTCTAAAGATGYGTTATTCATWYSMWSAYMSCYMWRKMGRGYKRMRMNAAGGYGSWYWRTYGCMSMWRKKCMMMRYWSAWYTRKWYYKWMKTRAWWGWSASSRATASCRMGWRMYSTGTTGTTACCGAAGGGCGACGTTGACCAGTTCCATTACGACTACTAATGACTTGTAGCTACGTATTGAGTGGAACAGATACAGACATGCGGCTCCGGAATGATGCTTTGGTAAACATCGGTTGAATTTTGTGAATTCAATCCGGTTCTGAGTATCAGTTTTAAGAAATATCATCTTGTAAAGAACATACCGGATGGTTACATCCAGCCAAGTTTCAGTTATACATAAACATTTATTTAGAGCAAAAATATTTTCTCGTAGCAAATATTTTATCGTTTCTGATAAATCCCATTCATTTATAGTGTACGGAAAAGTGCTGTACAATGGTCAATAACGCGGCTATGATGGTAAAAGGTTAAAAATCTAAATCAAGGCGCATTATTATGGCTACATCACGGCTCGATATGAGAATCGATGAAAAGATCAAAGCTGATGCTGAAAAAGCGGCGGCGCTTAAAGGCATCAATAGCTTAACGGAATATGTTACGCGCTTGATCGAACAAGATGCGCGCAAGGTGATTGCGGAACATGAAGCCATTACGGTCAAAGACGATGTTTTTGATCGCTTTATTGATGCGTGTAATGCAGCCGATGCGCCAAATGAAAAACTGCGCGATGCACGGGATTTTTCTCAAAAACTGAATATGCAGCGAAGCCGGGGCAAGCCTTTATTGAGCTAGACAAGTCAGCCCATGATCGCAAATCCTTCGATTGCGGTATACAGCAGCTCAATACTTTCCTCTCACAGTTTGCTATGCGTCATCGCGCCGCTGGTATTAGCAAAACTATGGTGCTCCCTGCGCGTGATGATCATGCCCAGATTTGCGCTTTCTATACCTTGTCCCATACCGAAATAGAACGCGAAACCTTACCGGTATCGCTGGCAAAGAAATTGCCGCATTATCCGATTCCGGTCATGTTGGTGGCCCAGCTTGCCGTGCATAAAGGCGCGCAAGGGCAGGGGCTTGGTAAAACCTGCCTCATTCGCGCATTGCGCCATGCTTATGAAATCAATCTTCACCTGCCATCTTATGCCGTTGTCGTTGATGCTTTGGATGAAACCGTGCAGGGTTTTTACAAGCAGTACGGGTTTCAGCCACTGGATATACATAACAGCCATATGCGTATGTTCCTGCCGATGAGAACTATTGAGCAGTTGTTTATGGAAGGCTAGCTTTTATTAGTTTATATCAGTGCTGTCCCGTTAACTTGAAATATATTGCTGTTCAACGGGCGAAATGCTTAGCGATTAGATTGTTTTGAGGTACTAGAGACATGAAAATCAATAATACTCCTCTGTCATCCCTGCGTAGGCTGGAATCCAGTGGTTTCAACGACATTCTGGATTCCGGCCTGCGCCGGAATGACGGGAAAAAGTTAACGGGACAGCAATGAGTTTATATAGCAAATAGATGGAATAGTTGTTATTTTTGGTATAAATCAAGCAAGTGTAGCCTGGATGAAGTGCAACGCAATCCAGGAAATAGTTGAAATAACCACGTGTCCCGGATTCTGCTGCGCGCCATCTAGGCTACGCTGGCTTTAGCGAGCATACGCCGCAACTGATTGACGATGAAGTCCGTGACTTGGTTAGGGAACTCGAAAAAAGGTGCGGAAGGTATTTAGGGTCAGATATCGTCTTGGATATAAAAATTTCTTCAAATTTGAAATGGGCAGTTTGCTCGTGTTCTAAATGCCTGAACCGTTAACGATTGGCTGGGCGGCTGTCGCTCATGAGCGTATCCAGTTTGATTTGCGCTCGTTTTGGGTTTTTTAAATCGATCGCTTCAATCATTTCACATTCGTCTCTTACCATTTCTGAAATGCTGGTTGGATAATGTCGGCAGTCTTCTGGGCGGTCGAGGTAGATACCGCAGGTATATTTTTCCTGCTGC
>NVRF01000003.1 GCA_002400775.1 Gammaproteobacteria bacterium | reverse complement strand
GGATCGCCTAACAAATAGCTCCAGCGGACAGGCTAAAGCGGCACTTGTTTTGCTTACGCAAAAACGTGCCCCTTTAGCCTGCCGCTGAGCTAGGCGTTATAATTTTATGAGATTATAGAGAGCTAATAATTTGTAGGTTTAATAAGAAAATTAAAGTGAAGTTATATTTTATGGTTTGTTATTCTGTAAAGTGAATCGGCAAATTCAAAGTGAAGGGGGTATCGGCTAGTACGTTGTGGCCTAGTAAAGCAAGTCAAATGTAACGGCACTTATTTGGTTTTGTTCTTTGCGTCTTTGTTCAAAAGTTATCTTCGTTCAGCTTGTTATCTCAAAGTTGAAAGCTTGAGCTATACTGATAGATACGAAATACTCAATAGCCATCAAAGATTCAGCGTGTGTGGTATTTAGTTGGTAGCTAAACGAAATACAAARWYAGYKYWAWRYRWYRKKSWKKYKMWWTAMRRWRMYYMKSSKASWWKGSMYKTTSRYMMTMWWWSKTWAWKYSCRWGCCRRKYRTAMCAARRCGTTYGAGTTGACGWATTTATTTTTGGTTCTTTTTGTGCARAATCGTACAAAAAGAACCAAAAATAAATACGCAACTCAACTTGGTCGTTATGTTTTCAAAATCAGCCACTTAGTTAATAGCTTGTAAAGTACTCCATTGGAGTATATGCTTGTGGCATGATTACCGTCGCTGAAACTGAGCCATTCCAAAATAAAATCAATAAGTTACTTTCGAAAGAAGAAAATGATGATTTGATTGTCTATTTATCAGGGCATCCAAGTTCAGGAGATTTGATTCAGGGTACTGGAGGTATTCGAAAGCTTAGGTGGGCGAGAGGAAATAAAGGAAAAAGTGGTGGTGTGAGAGTGATTTACTATTTTCATAGTGACATGATGCCACTTTATCTGTTGGCTGCTTTTGGCAAAAATGAAAAAGCAAACCTCTCTGCTGAAGAAAGAAATATTTTATCAAAGGCAGTGAAAGAATTAGTTAGTTATTGGAGGCATAAAAATGGGCAAGGCATTCACTGAAATATCCGCTGGCCTTACAGATGCTGTTAAGCATGCAAAAGGTGAATCAACAAAAACAGTTGAGCACCTGCCTGAGGCTATAGATGTAAAATCAATCCGAGAGTGTTCGGGTATGACCCAACAAAAGTTTTGCGCTGCTTTTGGGATTTCCCTTGGTACTTTACGTCACTGGGAGCAAGGGCTTCGTTCTCCTAGAGGACCTGCGCGAGTTTTACTGAAGGTTGTTAAGCATAATCCTAATGCTATTATTGAAGCTATGCAGAAATAAAAAAAACATAACAAGTGCAGTAGAGCCGGACAGTCCTCCGCGGCGTTTCGTTTGTGCTTTGCTAGCACAAGCCTCACGCCGCTCCGGTCTGCCGCTCACTGCGGTCGTTATGCGTAAAAACATGTAAACTGAAACCAAGGAAACTGCTTCCTAAAACTTGACAACAACGATAGAAGGAACTCCTGATATGTCTTTTTTGATTAAACTACTGGGGTATGCCAGACGTATACCTGGTGTTGCAAGTATTGCCAATAAAATCGCATCTAATAAGTTAGCCTCAGCTACAACACCCAGACCAAATAGTTATAGCTTATGGTCTCCTCTTGGTAAGCTTGATTCGCTGCCCAGTGAATACCTGACCTGGCATACGGTTACTGATAAAAATTTCTTCGATCTACATCTTGCGCCAGCTAATGATGGATTTATAAAAACTTTACCATCAAATGAGGAAACAGATGACTTCCCTTTCGGTGAAATTACAGCTTTATTCAAGCGAAAACATGGATTGAAAGAAAGTCGGTCATCAGTCTTTTTCATGTTTTTTGCACAGTGGTTCACTGACGGTTTTTTTCGTTCCAGTCATATAGATTTTAGAAAGACAACATCAAGCCACAATATCGACCTTGCTCAGATATATGGTTCTAACGAAGAAGTTGCTCTGATACTTCGTTCTGGTAATGGAGGTAAACTACATAGCCAGCAGAAAGATGGCGAAGAATACCCAGATTATCTTGGTGAACTTAATGGGAGTGGCGTTTGGCAGGTAAAAGATCGCTATAAAAATCTACCTTACATAGCAGACAAGGAATGGATGAATGCGATTTTCGGTGAACTGAGTCAAGAACAGAAAGTAAAGTTGTTTGCTACAGGCCTGGAGAGGGGGAATTCTATCGTCGGACATATGGTGATGAGTACGCTGTTTTTGAGGGAACACAACAATATTTGTAAGGAGCTGGCCAGTAAAAATCCTATTTGGGATGATGATCGGTTATTCCACACTGCTCGAATTATCAATACCGTAATCTTACTGAAACTTGTTATCGAGGATTATGTTAATCATATCGCAGGGCTAGATGTCTTGTTAATGGATACTTCATTCGTCGAAAAGCAGAAGTGGTATCGTACTCCCTGGATAGCTGCAGAATTTAATCTACTCTACCGTTGGCATGGGCTGGTACCAGATACATTAAAAGTTGCTGGCAGAGATGAGAGTTTTGTTAAAAACTTTGAACTGTTAACAAAAGAAGGCCTGAGTAATTTGCTAAAAGCTGCAACCATGCAGGTCGCTGGTGATATTTCACTGGATAATGTACCTGAATTTTTAATGCCGGCAGAACAAGCAATGATCAATAAAGGGAGAGATTGGCGATTACGATCTTTCAATGACTACCGTGTCAAATTTGGTCTATCTCGGTTAAGTTCATTCGATCAACTTACTGATGATGTTAATCTCAATGAAAGCCTTAGTGGATTATATGGTGATGTCGACAATCTGGAACTCACCGTAGGGTTGTTTGCAGAGCGTGGTAGTTTTACTCTGACAGGTGAGTTACAGACCGCAATGGTAGCTTATGATGCCCTAACACAAGTATACACCAACCCTTTACTGGCCAATGAAAATTTCACTGCTAAGCATTTTACTGTTTACGGAATGGAGCGAATAAATGCCACTAAATCGTTTCAGGACTTGGCTAACAGAAATACCAATCAACAGGTGCCTGTTAGTGTTAAGCGACAGTAAAAATTAAAGGGATTGTGACAAATGAGGTATATCTAAACTAGCTTGTTGGCTAGGGCGTGTCGTCAGTTAGCCTGTTAGTTTATTTTTGTGGATTCACAAAACGTTAATTGTGATGCACTATTTATAAGCCATGAGGAGGGGCTTGTGAATGGGGAAACGTTATGCATTGCGTGAAGATCAATGGGATCGTATTAAGGAACTGCTTCCGGGGCGAGAGGGGCATGTTGGGGGAACATCCAAAGATAATCGTTTATTCGTGGAAGCCGTTATTTACCGCTATCGCGCGGGCATTCCCTGGCGGGATTTACCACAGCGTTTTGGCAATGGGAAGACCATTCACCGCCGACATCGCAGGTGGTCTAAAAATGGTGCATGGGAAAGGCTTTTCAAGCATCTGGCCGAAGACGCAGACAATGAATACGCCATGATTGATGGAACAATTGTTCGGGCACATCAGCATGCTGCCGGAGCATTGGGCGGCGATAAAAAAAAGAGTGTATAGGGAGATCAAAAGGCGGATTAACCACAAAAATACACGCAACATGTGATGCTTTGGGCAACCCGACAGGCTTTCATTTAACGCCCGGACAAGCCCATGATCTACAAGGTTCGGACGTTTTGCTCCCTGATGTCATTGCAAAAACTCAGGCCTTTTTAGCGGATAAAGCCTATGATGCCGCCGCACGTGTCCTGGATCTTCTAAAGGAAGCGGGCGTTACAGCCGTTATTCCGCCAAAAGCCAACAGAAAAGAGCAACGTAAATACGATAAAGAGATGTATAAATGGCGGCATTTAGTAGCGAATCTTTTCGCTAAACTCAAGCAATACCGCGCCATTGCGACAAGGTATGATAAACGCGCTTCAACCTTCCTCGGTGCCATACACCTCGCTGCTTCCGTCATATGGCTTAACTGACGACAGGCCCTAGGTAAGCTCTGAAAAAGTCGCTGACTGCATTTACCCCCACCCCTTATAGTTTGGGGGTACTCTGAAAAAGAAGCTCTAGTGCTCATTTACTCGATGTAAACCCGGCAACTGCTCCTCGGCTTTGTCTCCTGAGTCGCTCTTGTATCTTCCCTTCCAGCGATTTATGTTTGTACAGACATGAATCGTTAGGTGAGAGAGGATGTAATGGCTCTTGGGTCTTTATTTAACCTGTGAGTTAGATTATTCCCTCACCTATCTGTTTTCTACTGAACGGCATCTTAGGCATTAAAGCCTGCCTCCACAAGGTTAGTCAAATAAATGACACATTCACTCCTCTATATTTTAGGTATCGACATCTCAAAAAGAAAATTCGGTGTCGCTCTGTTGCTTTTCAATGAGAAGCGTAAACATAAATAATACGCCTTTCAACTCCAACATCATTGCAGAAAATGCTTGATATCCAAGACGGTGTTTAACTTCGACATCCGTGCAGTCGTGCGCTTGCGAGGTGCCCTAGGGGTATTCGCTGCTTTTTATTTTGCCATTATTCACTTGATGAGTTTATTTCAGAGGTAGAATGTGTCGATGTCGTAGTTATCGCGCACAGATAAGTCGTTAAGTTCATGCCCTGTAATAGTTTTTTAAACTATTATTAGTTTTGTAACATAATTCGATTAATGTGATGCCACTGTAACGATGAGTTTTGACAGAGGTAGAAAAAATGTCCACGCGAATCTTGTTGGTTGAGGATGAGTCGGCGATTGCTGATATGGTGTGTTTCCATCTTAAAAAAGCTGATTATCAGTGCCAGGCGGCAGTAGACGCGGCGGCTGCCGATCAATTGTTGAAACAGCAAGTTCCTGATTTAATTCTTCTTGACTGGATGTTGCCCGATGAGAGCGGCTATTTTTATGCGAGGCGTCTGCGCCAGGATAAGTTTACCAAAGAAATACCTATTATTATGTTGACTGCGCGTACTGATGAGCGCGACAAGATCAATGCACTTGAGTCTGCTGCGGACGATTATGTGACAAAACCGTTTTCGCCGAAAGAGCTGTTGGCGCGTATTAAGGCGGTGCTGCGTCGTGCATCGCCACATCGCAATGCCGAGCAAATAGAGTTTAATGGGGTGGTGCTGGATCCGCAGGCGCACCGCTTGGTGTTTGAAGGCACAAACCTGAAGGTTGGGCCAACGGAATTTCGTTTATTGCATTTCTTTTTGACCCATACTGACCGCGCCTTTTCGCGTGAGCAATTACTCAATCATGTCTGGGGCCGTGATGCCTATGTTGAAGAGCGCACGGTAGATGTTCATATTCGTCGCTTGAGAAAGGTTCTGCAACCCATGGGTCTCGATCGTTATATCGAGACCGTGCATGGGGTTGGTTATCGCTTTGTCGCCCTGGAGAAGGTGTGAACGAAGGTTGGCAAAATGAGCTTGGTAAGCTGGCTTTATGGCTGATAAGCGGGCTTATCCTTGGTGCTATTTTTGGCTATGCCGTATGGGGTCTGGCTATTGGCTCGCTTATTTATTTAGGTCGACTGCTTTACACCCTTAAGCGAGTAGTGCGATGGCTGTCGAAAGGTGCAGTCGGCGCGCCGCCCAATGTCACCGGCGTTGCAGAACATATCACCAGTCTCGTTTATCAGCGTCAACGTCGCAATCGTAACCGCCATCGCCGCCTTACCGAAATGGTATCGAGCTTTCGCGATTCTACAGCCAGCATACCTGATGGCTTGGTGCTGATGGATGATGGCCGTGGTATTACCTGGTTTAATAACGCGGCAAGAGAATATTTGGGTCTAAAATATCCAGACGATATAGGCCAACGCATCGATAACCTAGTGCGTCACCCGACCTTTACCGACTATATATTAAAAGCGGATCATAAGCGCACTATCGAGATTTATTCGCCTCTGAGTTCGGCAGAATACCAAGAGTTACGTGTGCTACCGTTTGGTGAATCTCAAGAGTTGTTGATAGTGCGAGATGCCAGCCTACTGCATAGACTGCAAAAAATACGTAGTGATTTTGTTATCAATGCTTCGCATGAGCTGCGTACACCATTAACCGTAATGCGCGGTTATATGGAAGCCGTTGATGGAGATAGCAATATTCCCAAAGACTTGCAGTATCCATTAAAGCAAGTGAGCCTGCAGGTTACCCGTATGTATCATTTGGTTGATGATCTGCTCGAATTGGCTAATCTTGAGAGCGAAGATGTGCGCTTACACGAAAAATTGGTTAATGTGCCATCTCTTATTCAAAGTTTGATGAAAGAGGCTAAAGCGCTTTCTGCCGAGAATGAGCATGAATTTGAATTGAAGGTTGATGAGGGTCTGGCGCTGTGGGCAGATGAAAAAGCCCTTTTTAGTGCTATGTCGAATCTTGTGTTTAATGCTATTCATTATACGCAGGCTAAGGGCAAGATTATTGTTAGTTGGCAGCGTGATGACGAACAGGCATATTTTTCCGTGGAAGATAACGGCCCAGGCATTGCGAAGCAACATTTATCGCGATTAAGTGAGCGTTTCTATCGTGTCGATGTCAGTCGTTCTCGTGACTCGGGAGGTACCGGCCTGGGCCTGTCTATCGTGCGCCATGTCGCGCTCAGCCACGACGGCGAGCTTGAGATTGATAGCGAGCTAGGCCATGGCAGTCATTTTAGTTGCTGTTTTCCTGAAGCGCGAATACGGCAGAGGAATGTCGTGAGTGATAAATCTGTCGTCGGGTAATTGTTAGAGAGTGTGTGCTGTAGCAATCGCTATATCGGGCAGTTCACCGCTCCCTATGCRTTGTTGGTAGCATTGTGGCTGGAGTTGTTAATTTATTGTCATATTTTCAGCATTCCATCTTAATTTCTCTGCATTTGGCCCCCATTTTAGGGGCTAATGGCGAATTATTGCGGTATATATTTCATATTTCATATTTTTGTCACATATGTGATGCATGATTGTGCGGTCTTTTAAAGGCGTATTTGGCTGTATTTGGTGCGACGCCGTCATCATGGCGCTGACACATTTCTATGGTGTGATTGAAGTAATAAAAAAGTGTTTTGTAGGATGTAGAGATYGATTGTGGAAGTCACTGCATGAGGCTCGGGAGATTGAAATGAAAAAGAAATTTTATATATTGGCGGCAGYAGCCACGATTGCAGCGACAAGTATCACAGTAAATGCTGCTTCACGCAGCTATATCGAAATTGTAGGTTCTTCGACGGTGTATCCGTTTACGACTGTTGTTGCCGAAGCYTTCGGYAAAAATACAAAATTTAAAACTCCTAAAGTTGARTCTACTGGTTCAGGCGGCGGTCTTAAGTTGTTTTGCCGTGGTGTCGGTTTAAATTATCCCGATATTGCTAATTCTTCACGTCGTATCAAGCAGTCGGAAATCGATCAGTGTATGTCAAACGGTGTTAAAGATATCGTCGAGGTAAAAATCGGTTATGACGGTATTGTCTTTGCTAATTCAAAGAAAGCAGACATTATTTCAATGACCAGAAAAGACATGTTTCTGGCTTTGGCTAAAGAAGTGCCTAATCCTGATGGGACAGAGACACTGATTGYTAATCCTTATAAAAAGTGGAAAGAGGTTAACAGCAGCTTACCCAATACCAAGATCGAAGTATTGGGGCCGCCGCCAACATCTGGTACGCGTGATGCGTTTGTTGAATTGGCGATGGAAGGTGGTTGTAAAAAATTCGATTGGATTGCTGCCATTAAAGATGCTGACAAAAATCGATACAAAACTATTTGTCATAGCATTCGTGAAGACGGTGCTTATGTCGAGGCGGGTGAAAACGACAATCTGATCGTACAAAAGCTTGAAGCGAACTCAAATGCCTTCGGTATTTTTGGCTTTAGTTTTCTTGACCAGAACTCTGATAAGGTGCAGGGTGCAAAAGTTGATGGTGTTGAGCCAGAATTTGACAGTATCGCTGATGGCGAATATCCGATTTCTCGTCCACTTTATTTCTATATCAAGAAAGCTCACGTTGGTGTAACCCCAGGCTTACAGGAGTTCGCCATTGAGTTCATGAGCGACAAGGCAACGGGTGAAGAGGGTTATTTGTCAGATCGTGGCCTTATTCCAATGCATGAGGAAGAGCGTAAGCAGTTTCAAGCTGATGTTGCTGAGCTGAACACCTTACCAGAAAAGATTTAATTSGAAAAAATCTAAKATGAGASCTTTGCGCGRAGCATCTTTTCCGCTATGGCGGCGTTAAAAATAGTCTCAAAATGCKCATTTACTTTTGTAAACTGAGCTTTTCGACGATTTTTGCCTTGCCCTAATGAAAAATCCACGTCGCGCAAAGGTCTCAGTACGCAGTAAAGTAATAAAAACGCATTCAGTTTGCGTTAAACTAGGCGGCCGAATTGACTACTCAATTCGGCCGATTTTTTGAGGATACCATGCAGCCGACAACACTCCTTCTGGTGCTTATTGTTATGGCATTTATTGCCTATCAGATGGGTATGCGGCGTTCGCTGGCTGTGGTGAGTGGACGTACCCAGTTACTCCACTCTTTGCCCTTGTACCATGGTTCTTTTGCCGCCTTGGCTGCCTTTATACCGGCTTTTCTTGTATTTGTTTTGTGGCAGTTGTTTGAAAATACCGTTATCACGAATATGGTGCTTGGTTCTTTGCCTGAAGCCATTTACAGCCAAGCGCAGGGTAATATCAATTTATTTGTCAGCAACGTCAAGAATTTAGTTGATAATGGCATTATTGCAAAAGATATCAGCCCATCTTTGCAGCAGGCAGCAGACTACTATAGCGCCTTGCAAAGCAAGAGCACGAGCTGGTTGACGGCGATTGTGATGGTATTGTCATTGGCGGGGCTCTTTATAGCCTGGCGCTCAGTAGCGCAAGATGCACGAGCGCGCAATTGGGTGGAAAAAGTCATTGTTGCCTTTCTTGTGCTGAGTTCCAGCATTGCGATTTTGACGACGATTGGCATTATCATGTCGGTATTGTTTGAATCAATGCGTTTTTTTGGACAAGTGCCGTTTGCTGATTTTATGTTTGGTACCGAGTGGAGTCCGCAAACGGCACTACGCGCTGACCAGGTGGGTTCGTCTGGCAGCTTTGGTGCAATTCCATTATTTGTCGGCACATTGCTAATTTCTCTGATTGCTATGCTTGTAGCAACCCCCATTGGTTTGATGTCAGCAATTTATTTGTCTGAATATGCTAGTTCCAATGTGCGCTCTGTAGTTAAACCTTTACTTGAGATATTGGCTGGTATCCCTACCGTGGTGTACGGTTTTTTCGCCGCCTTGACGGTGGCACCTGCGATTCGAGGGTTTGGCGAGAGCATCGGCCTGGATGTCGCATCAGAGAGCGCATTAGCAGCAGGCCTGGTCATGGGGATTATGATTATTCCTTTTATTTCATCGTTGTCTGATGATGTGATTAATGCCGTGCCACAATCGATGCGTGATGGCGCTTATGCCTTGGGCGCAACGCAGTCTGAAACAATACGTAAGGTTGTTTTCCCCGCCGCCTTACCCGGTGTTATCGGCGGCATTCTGCTTGGGGTGTCTCGCGCTATTGGTGAGACCATGATTGTGGTGATGGCGGCGGGTCTGGCTGCTAACCTGACATTGAACCCYCTGGAAGCCGTGACCACGGTTACAGTGCAGATTGTCACYTTGTTAACAGGYGACCAGGAATTTGACAGCGCCAAGACATTAGCGGCCTTTGCGCTAGGTTTATTGTTATTTGTGACGACATTAATTTTGAACGTTATTGCCCTGTATGTGGTGCGTAAATATCGTGAAGAGATTTTGGTATAGATTATGAGCCCTAAACYTGCCAAAGACAGTCGGCGTACTATTGATATAGTGAATGCCAGTATACAGCGGCGTTATGCTGCTGAAAAACGTTTTCAACTTTACGGTAAGCTGGCTATTGCTGCGGCAATGCTATTTTTAGTGTTTATGTTTGCCAATATTATCTACAAAGGCCACACAGCATTTATTCAAACTTTTATTGCGCTAGATGTAAGCTTTGATGCAGAGATCCTGGGTCTTGATGGCAGCCGCGATGAGCAATCTTTGGCCTCGGCTGATTACACGGGTTTAGTTAAAGCCACCYTGCGTGAYATGTTTCYTGAAGTCACYGAACGTAAAGAGAAACGTAAGCTCTACAAGCTGGTGAGTAGCGGCGCGTCTTATGAATTGGCAGCTTTGGTCAAAGATAACCCGGATCTAATTGGTACCCAGGCTCGTATCTGGATGCCTGCCGATAATGAAATCGATATGCTGATGAAAGGCTATATTGATCGCGACCTGCCTGAGGGTGATCGTCGTTTATCCGATGCGCAAATATCATGGGTGGACGCATTGGAAGCCCAGGATCGAATTAAAACGAGATTTAATGTTGCTTTTTTCACYAATGGTGATTCTCGTGATGCCGAGTTAGCAGGAATACTGGCAGCGTTGTCCGGTTCGTTTTTTACCTTGTTGGTGACCCTGTTGCTGGCGTTTCCACTTGCTGTGGCAACAGCGGTTTATCTCGAAGAGTTTGCGCCTAAAAACAGATGGACTGACATTATTGAGGTTAATATCAACAACCTCGCTGCAGTGCCCTCTATTGTGTTTGGTTTGTTAGGTTTAGCCTTGTTTATTAATGTTTTTCATATGCCACGCTCAGCACCATTGGTCGGTGGCCTGGTGTTAACCTTAATGACGCTACCAACTATTATTATTTCTAGTCGGGCCGCGCTTAAGACAGTACCTAATGCCATTCGCGAGGCAGCCTTGGGTGTTGGTGCGTCGAAGGTACAGGTTGTTAGCCACCATGTTTTGCCGTTAGCCCTGCCAGGCATGCTGACAGGGGCTATAATCGGCATGGCACAGGCACTGGGTGAGACTGCACCGTTGTTGATGATTGGTATGGTTGCCTTTATTGTTGATGTGCCGACGGGAGTGCTGGACCCATCGACAGTGTTGCCTGTACAGGTATATTTATGGGCGGACAGCCCTGAACGTGCCTTTGTCGAGAAAACGTCAGGCGCAATCATGGTACTTTTATTGTTTCTTGTGGCAATGAATACCATTGCTGTTGTTTTGCGTAAAAAACTGGAACGCCGTTGGTAATGCAAATGGTGATCAAAAAATGCTTGCTTATGAGGCTTTAAACAATGTTTGCGGACGAAATTAGTAGCGGGCAAGCTGCCGCTGTCGGTACGGCTACGCAAAAAAGCGCGAAAGTGATTAATCGCGAAACGCGCGAAACTGTGGGCGATGTCACGGTCAAGGATCCGCGTTTTACCTGTCGCAATGTTGATGTGCACTATGGCGACAAACGCGCTATTAATAATGTCAGTCTCGATATTGGCCGCAATGAGGTAGTGGCTATGATTGGCCCATCTGGTTGTGGTAAGTCAACRTTTCTTCGTTGTCTTAACCGCATGAATGACACTATCGAGGGTTGTGTTGTCAGCGGTGATATTTATCTTGATGGCCAGAATATTTATGATAAAAATATCGATGTTGTGCCATTGCGATCACAAGTTGGCATGGTCTTTCAGAAACCTAATCCATTCCCCAAGTCGATTTTTGAAAACGTTGCCTGGGGGCCGCGCATTCATGGTCTTGCCAGAAACAAGGCAGAATTAAACGAGATAGTCGAAACCTCTTTGCAAAAGGCCGGTTTGTGGAATGAGGTAAAAGATCGTCTTGATACATCGGGTACGAGTTTGTCAGGTGGTCAGCAACAACGCTTGTGTATCGCTCGTACCATTGCGGTGAGTCCGGAAGTAATACTGATGGATGAGCCTTGCTCAGCACTTGATCCAATWGCAACGGCTAAAATTGAAGACCTGATCGACGAATTACGTCAACAATATAGTATCGCTATTGTTACGCATTCCATGCAGCAGGCAGCGCGGGTCTCACAGCGTACAGCCTATTTTCACATGGGTGATTTAATTGAAGTGGGCAAAACGGCTACTATTTTTACTAATCCCAGCCACCCATTGACCGAAGATTATATTACGGGTCGCTTTGGTTAAGCTTTACCTGGCTGTTGTGAGGGTAGAGAATAGTGCATCTGGCTACTAGGAGTTATTGAGAGAGTGGAAAGTTATAAAACGGGTCGGCATATCTCGCATCAGTTCGACAACGAACTGGAAGATATTCGCAATCGCGTACTTGTTATGGGTGGTATGGTTGAGGAGTTGGTGCAGATGGCTGTGACGCCTCTGCTTGATGTCAACGAATCGTCAGAAAAGCTGGTGCTGCGTGATGAAAAAATCAATCAACTTGAAATAGAAATTGATGAATACTGTGGCCAGATTCTTGCTCGACGCCAACCAACTGCGCGTGACTTACGCCTTGTTATTGCGGTAGGTAAGGCGATCTCTGATCTTGAGCGAATCGGTGATGAGGCCAAGATGATTGCGCGTAAATCAGCAGACTCCAATGTTAAGGAATCGCGCCCCTACTACAAGCAACTTACAGTGCTGGTGCAGCGTGTGCAAGGTATGTTGAACCAGGCCCTGGATGCTTTTGCGCGGATGGACGCACAGACTGCCGTCGAAGTTGCGCGTCAGGATCAACAGATAGATAACAGTTACGGTGATTTGCTGCGTTCTTTAATTAATGACATGGAAGAGAGTCCAAAAAAGGTGCGGCGCTCAGTCGAGTTGATGTGGGTGACGCGTTCATTGGAGCGCATTGGTGATCACGCATCAAACATCTGTGAACATGTCATTTATGTCGTAAAAGGCAAAGATGTTCGCCATCTYAGTATCGAACAGATGGAGTATGAGGTTAACAAGACCTGATTTATACAGGTGAACCGCCTTTCAAGTGACTTAATTAAAAGGCACTACTGATGACCACCATCAGCATTGCCAAGCTCAATGCCCTCACCCAGCGCATGGTTGAGCTGGAAATCGACGATAGCCAACTCAGCGAACGTTTTATAAAGGGCTCGGGTAGCGGTGGTCAAAAGATCAACAAGACCGCTTCCTGTGTTTATCTTTTGCACAAACCCAGCGGTATCGAAATAAAGTGCCAGCGCTCTCGCTCACAAAGCGCCAACCGGTTTTTTGCCCGACGTGAATTATGTGATCGTCTCGAATTACTGCGCCTGGGTGCCGATTCACCGCAACAACAGGCCATTGACAAGGTTCGCAAACAGAAACAGCGTCGCCGCCGTCGTTCAGCAGGTAAGACATGATTGGCTCGTTATAGCCAACACCCTCTAACTATTTTTAATACTAATAATTAAAGGCTTGAACTATGGATCAATTGAATAATCAATATGGCATTAAAGACGAGTTAGTGTTTGAGTTGGACGAAGGTGGGCTAACAAAAGTTGTTGTTACTAATGCTTTGGCCGAAGCTGAAATTTATTTACAGGGTGGGCAATTAACCCATTTTAAACCTACCAATGCTTTGCCCGTGATCTGGATGAGCGAACAAGCTGTGTTGGCGCCAGGTAAAGCCATTCGCGGTGGTGTTCCCATTTGTTGGCCCTGGTTTGGCCCGCATGCTACCGATAATAAGCTACCCCAGCATGGCTTTGCCCGCACCGCCGACTGGTCAGTGATATTCAGCGCAAGCCTATCAAATGGCAGTACGCGATTGTGCCTAGGCTTGCAAAACAACGATGCATCGTATGCATTCTGGCCTCATTCCTTTAAGCTAGTATTAGAGATTATCGTAGATCAACAACTCCAACTGGCATTGACTGCGACAAATACTGATAACAAAACTGTTGAGTTGGGCGCTGCCTTTCACACCTATTTTACTGTTGGCGATAGTAGTCGTATCCACATAAGTGGATTAGGTGGCCGAGACTATCTCGATAAGCCTGATGGTTACGCGCGCAAGCAACAGCAAGGCGATATTACTATTGCCGGTGAGCTTGATCGCATTTATCTTGATACCAGCGATGATTGCGTCATTCATGATTCACTACTAAAACGAAAAATCATTGTCAGCAAAAAAGGCAGTGCATCAACGATTGTCTGGAATCCGTGGATTGAAAAGGCAGGTGCTATGGCGGACTTCGACAATGAAGGTTATCAAACCATGGTATGTATTGAATCAGCTAATGCCGCCGATGATATTCGGCTATTAGCACCGGGGGGGAGTCATACGCTGGTGCAGCGTATAGCGATAGCGTAGTCTAATGGAACTATTATGTTGGTAAAACTATAAAATGAGAGAAGTTGAAATTTCAAAATCGCCTGTCGAGCTTTATAAAATTCTGAAGTTCGAAGGCATGGTGTCTAGTGGTGGTGAAGCCAAGTTAGTCATTGCCGATGGTCAGGTTACAGTCAATGGAGAGATAGAAACCAGAAAACGTAAAAAAATTGTTTCTGGTGATGTTATAGAGTTTGGTGAAGAGAAAGTCCTGATTAAAACGACCTGACTTATCGTTGTCTGAGAGCGTTAGTGGAAACGCCTAAAAGATTCATAAGGCGCAATAACCAAAAAGCATTGCGCCTTATGCGGATCAACCAAATTTTATAGCTGACAAGAGTATTAAACTAAAGCTGATTCATCCTCCAGACTGGGATAATCAATATATCCTTTTGCATCACCACCGTAGAAAGTACTGGGATCGGCCTCATTAAGTTGCGCGCCTAGTCGAATTCGTTGCGGAAGATCAGGATTGGAAATAAAGGCAGTGCCAAAAGCAATAAAGTCACTTTTATCGCTTTCTAGACTTTGCTCAGCTAGCTCCGCTGTATAACCACCGTTTGCCATATACGCACCGTTAAATTTTTTGCGTAACGCAATAAAATCAAAATCTTCGCTCGTCGCCCCAGCAAAATTTTCTACCACATGAAGATATGCTAGCTTAAATGGGTTCAAATGTTCGACTAAATAATTGTATAAAGTCTGTGGGTCACTGTCTGACATTGAGTTAAACGTTCCGGTAGGAGAGATACGAATACCGACACGACCACCACCCCAAACGTCTGTAACGGCTTTGGTCACTTCCAGTGTTAAGCGAACCCTGTTTTCAATTGATCCACCATAAATGTCATTTCGTTTGTTTGTCCCATCTCTTAAAAATTGGTCAAGCAAATAGCCGTTAGCGGCATGAATTTCTACACCGTCAAAACCTGCCTGTTTTGCGTTACGTGCTGCTTGGCGATATTGTTCAACAATCCCTGGTATTTCGCTTGTTTCAAGTGCTCTTGGCGTCTCAAAATCCAACATACCTTCATACGTAAATGCCTGGCCTTCTGGCGCTATTGCTGATGGCGCTACTGGAAGCGCGTTATCTGGCTGCAAGCTCGAATGCGAAACGCGGCCGACGTGCCACAATTGCAAAAATATACGTGAGCCTTGCTCGTGCACGGCGTTAGTGATTTTCTTCCAACCTTGAATTTGCTCTTTGGAATAGATGCCCGGAGTAAACGCGTATCCTTTTCCCTGTGGCGAGATTTGCGTAGCTTCGCTAATAATTAAGGCGGCAGATGCTCTTTGTTTGTAATATTCAACATTGAGATCGTTGGGGATATCCCCCGGCTGTGTTGATCGACAGCGTGTTAGCGGTGCCATGACAATACGGCACGGGAGATGCAGGTCCCCTAAATCTGCTTCACTAAATAGACGCTTAAAGTGCATAGTTTTATCCTCGGTGACAACAGTATRRTTTGGATGTATAGTGTCTTTTTTATACTATGAAGTATAGTTGTATATTCCACAAGTACGCACGAAATTGATAGTGAGTTACACAGAGGTGCCTAATGGCGAATGTGAAGGTCGACAGAGCGAAAGGGGATTTTAAAAAAATTTCACAAACAGATAAATGCGCTGATCTGAATAGCTGTCCGGTTACTACAGCTATCGACGTGATTGGTGGTAAATGGAAGGTCATCATTCTTTATCAGCTTCGCGGCCAGACACTGCGGTTCGGTGAGTTAAAACGCAGCATTCCCAAGATCACCCAAAAAATGTTAACTCAACAGTTACGCGAGCTTGAAAAAGATAAACTTGTTAAGCGCCATGTTTACGCAGAAGTGCCACCTAAAGTGGAATACACTTCAACAGAATTGGCAGAGAAACTTAATCCCGCGCTTGATTTGTTATGTGATTGGAGCAGCGAATATCAGAAGGCGCATCAANCTTVATCTAAAGAAGAATTTTTTGTTGATCAAGCGTACTATTACATGGTCTTAACGTTAATAAAATCAGGAGAAGAAAATGATTGGTTACATTACTTTAGGTACACATGATGTTAAAAAAGCAGCCAGATTTTATGATGATCTACTAAAAGAGATGGGAGCTACCCGAGTATTTGATAAGGAGAATTTTGTCGCCTGGGGGCTTGGAGATGGGTCTCCGATGTTCGCAGTGACCAAGCCTTTCGACGGTAATCCTGCAACAGTAGGCAACGGCGTTATGATTGCACTGAAAGTAGAAAACTCAAAAACAGTAGATGATTTTCATGCCAAAGCACTAGCACTAGGGGCAGCCGACGAAGGTGCTCCCGGAATGCGTGAAGCCGGATTTTATTGTGGCTATTTTCGGGATATGGATGGTAATAAGTTAAATTTTTTCTATCATCAATAATATTTTTCGTGAAAATGATAGCGGTCAGGATCTTTCTCCTCGCCGCTTAAAATTATCACTCTCCATTCGGCCCAAGCACGTAATAACCTGAAATCTCATCTTTGATCCTCAAATACTTTAAAACACAGGAGTGTTGAGAACGTACCTTTATCATCTGTGGGCCAGGTCACAATTTAAATCGTTGTAGTAGACTAAATTCGATGTAACTTATACGTTTTCCAGTTTTAAACATAATCTAATCGGGTGATAATGATGCCTATCACAGCACCGYTTCGTGAGCTTRGGGCGCAATCTAAAGAGCATGTCAGGRCAGTAATTCARCGTTTTTCTTATATGTATTTAGCCATCGTTGTATTATTCGCACTTGCAGGTTATGTCTATTTAYTGTTATTYCCAGCTCTTGTTCTATTTGGAATTGGACATCTCTACGATACTTTTAGCAACGAGCAGMCAATGACKTGGCATGAACTGTTGGCCGTTAACAGTATGATCCTTTTTGCCTGCTTGCTCAGCCTACGTGTTTTCAAGACCACTACAACACCACCCAAGGGCTTGGCCTTAAACGAAGATAAGGCCCCTGTATTTTTCGATCTTACCCGCCAACTTCAAAAGCAATATCGAGGCACCCATATTGACAGGGTCATTATTACGGGTGAATTTGAACTGGATATCGTAAAAACCTCTAAGTGGTGTCTTCCGCTCTGGTCTACTAACACCCTGGTGATCGGGCTACCCTTGTTAAAGACACTATCACCAAGGTTATTTCAATGCGCTTTGGCCGGTAGGGTAGGGCAATTCTCAAAACGAACTAATATAGTTACTAATTGGCTGTATCAAATGCGCGCGATATGGCAGCAATATCAGCARGCCTATGCCAGGGGGAAGGGGATAGACCGWATTCYATTTGTTGTATTCTTCAATATTTACACACCACTTTATAAATTTGTTTCTGCCTATGCGGCGCATCTCGACATATTGGCTGCAGATAGATATATTTTAGAAAAAAATGGTGATCATCATGCTCTCGAAACAATATGCACACTTGCTGTAACAAGTAACTATTTAGAATGTCGTTACTGGCCGACAATACATGACATGTCACGCAATGGCGGTGCACAAATTACTTGTGCCAAGATGAGCCGATTATGGCAAAAATGGCTGGGAAGCCAGGAAGCGATAGTCTGGATGTATGCTTTGAGTGAGAATGCATGTAAATGGAATGCTCCAACCCCGGCATTACGTAACCGCATTGAAAATATCGGCCACCTGGAAGGACGTTTACCCACTATTGAAAAAACTACAGCCGCTACACTTTATTTAGGTGCATCGGAAAGTAGTGTGGCCAAGGTAATAGATATGCAATGGCTGGCAGCCAATAAATTAAGACTCTCAGCTCAAAGTAAAACCGCCAAACCAGGATGGCTCAATTTGCTCCTGTGCTTCTGGCGAAAGCCAGATGTTATCACCGCGTAATTTAACCATTTATCTCTGAGCCATTGGGGTCTGCGGTCTCAATGTTCTCAGCTATCAAGCCGTCTAAGGCACTAACCTCTGCAGTAACCGATAAAGGCGTTTCGGGTATGCGCGAAGCCGGATTTTGATACGGCTATTTTCGAGACTTATAAGGCTTCGTTCGAGTTCTATGATCTTGCCAGACAGCCAAAGGATGTGGGCGGCGGCACCGACTTATTAGCTTGATGATCTAAGGAGCCTGTCAAAGTATAAGCTTTCAAAAGATCACTTGTTTTAGAATAATCCCTTGCTATTCCTTATTGTCGCACTCTAGGAATTTAAACTATCAAACTATAGAAGTTGATTGCTAATATCTATTTGAGGTTTTGTTTATTTGGGAATATATTACCAAACATGGAAAATCAATCTCTGAAATTGGCACTGTCAAAAGCTGTACTTAAACTGCTAAAACCGCTTGTGCGTATTTTGTTGCGCAATGGTGTGTCCTATGGCGAATTCGCTGAATGGGCCAAACACGCCTTTGTCCAAGCCGCAAATACCGAATTTGCCGTGCCTGGGCGTAAGCCCTCTGTCTCTCATATCTCGGCCCTTACTGGTCTGACACGCAAAGAATCGAAGCGTGTGCTTGAACTTGATGGGAACGGCGATCAGGGCGTAAACGAACGCTACAACCGCGCCACCCGGGTGATTGCTGGCTGGCTCAATGACACCCGTTATCTCAATGGCGATGATCAGCCGTTGCTGTTAGCCATTGAAGGTGAGCGGTCCTCATTTGCCAGTTTAGTGCGCGATTACAGTGGTGATGTCCCCGTGCGCGCCATGCTTGATGTGTTATCTAACGCAGAGGCAATTCAGCTGGAAGGTGACAGCGTTAAACTGCTGAAACACGCTTACTTGCCGGGTAATGACCCTGTTGATATTTTAAATATTCTCGGCACCGACAGCGCTGAACTGGTCTCGACTATTGACTTTAACCTGACGGCCGCACCTGAACAGCGGCGCTTTCAGCGTAAGGTGTCGAACGTGTCTATAGAGGCATCATCACTTTCCGAATTTAGGGAACTTAGTCGCGCAAAAGCGCAGCAATTACTCGAAGAGCTGGATATTTGGCTCTCTCAACATGAGATAACTAAAAAAGGTTCTCATGACGTCAAGCAGGACGCTTACGTCAGTATGGGGATTTATTACTACGACAATACTATTTCTTAATGGAAAATATGAGGAAAATGCCATGAACAGGAAACTTACATACGGATCACTATCTATTGTCGCTGCTAGCGTGTTATATGCCTGCGGTGGCGGTGGCGGTGACACAGCGGGTATCGGCGGTACTGGCATTAGTGCCGATGGCGCTATTACGGGTTTTGGTAGTGTCTTTGTCAATGGCATTCGATTCGACACGGATGGAGCCAATATTATGATCGACGACATACCAGCAAGTGAAAACGATTTAGCCCTGGGTATGGTTGTGCGCGTTGACGGTACGGCCAATGCACGTGGCGCCGATGGTAGTCGTACTGGTAACGCCCGTAACATTCGCTTTGATAGCGTCATTGAAGGCTCGGTCGCAACAAGCCCGCAAGCTAACGCCGACGGTACAGAAAAAACCTTTTTAGTGCTTGGCGTTATGGTTGCCGTTGACGAGAGATCAACAGTCTTTCGCAGTGGGGTTACCTTTGCTAACGTGGCTATGAATAACCATTTGGACATCAGTGGATTTTTTGACGCTAACGGCGTGTTGCGTGCGACTTATGTCGCGCTCGACGAACCGGCATTCTTCCCTGGTGTTAGCGAAGTCGAGGCACGTGGTGTTGTTGAGAACTTTAACGGTAACAGCTTTGATTTGAGACTCGCTCCAGGAGTAATCATCATGGTCAATGTTGATGGCAGCACTAACCTTTCTGATCTTCCCAATAATATGATCGCCAATGGATTGCAGGTCGAAGTCGATGGCACTATCGCATCGTTGGATGCAACCATCATCAACGCCAGAGAAGTGGAAGAGGAACGCTTCGACGATGAAGTTGATAACTTCAGCATCACGGGCAGCATCAGTAATTATAATAGCAACACTCAGTTCTTCAATATTGGCAGTTGGCTGATCAATGCCAGTGGCGCTCGTTTTTTACCTGCACGTCTGGGAGCCAACTTGGGTAATGGCGCGGTTGTTCAGGTTGAGGGCAGTGTGGTGAACGGTACCCTGATCGCTGACAGCATTGAACAGCGTCGTGGCAATGTTGAAATAGAGTCCCGGGTTCAGGCAGTTGATCCGGCCAACAACGTCATCACTATGATGTTTCCCAACAACCAAAGCATCAACGTCAACGTTACCTTTAGTACACAGTTTGATGACGATGATGACAACGGGTCACAGCGATTTAGCATCAACGATATCCGCATTAATGATTTGCTTGAGATTGAAGGCTATCTGGTTGGCGGCGCTGTTTTTGCCAGTGAGGTCGAGCGCGACGATGACGATGACGATGACGATGATTTTATCGAACTGCAAGGTCCGGTAGGGGCCTTCGATCCTATGGTGCCATCGCTCACAATACTTGGTGTAACCTTCACCACTAACGGTCAAACTGAATTTGAAGATAACGATAACGATATCAACGCCGACGAATTCTTCCGCCGGGTGATGATCGGTGACGTTGTTGAAATCGAAGACAATGGAGTCGGAGATGGCATCGCTGATGAAGTCGAATTTGATGACGATGACTTCGGCTTTAGCTTCAATGACTTTGAAGACGACGACGATGACGATGACGACGACGATGATGACGATGACGATGACGATGATGGTAGATAGGTTGTAATCAAGGTTAAGCGTTCGGTGTGGGGTTGCCGCGCCGAACGTATTTTGTCAGCTGACATTTAAAAATACTAACTAAAACAAGAAAATCAAAATATTATGTTGGTATCAGGCAGCTAAAGGGCGAGTGTTAGTTATCGTAGTGGGTATTTTTTATGTATCGATATATTATTAACGCTGTCTCTGCTGAAAGTGACCGAATCAATTTCTTTAATTGTTGCCACGATTTCTTGAGCTAAAGTGGTCTGATGAAAAGCCATAATCTTCATCTCCCTTAATTTATTCTTAATCTTTTTGTTAGGCGATCCTTCATCTTATTTACGTATAGTGACATTGAGTTATGGAATATTTTAGATCTGAGTTCATTGGATTTTTGCACGCTGCTTTGAGTGACGGTGGCAGTGTTTCAGGAAGATGATAATAACTATAAACAGATTTCCTATGTCAATCTAGGAGTCTACCAGGGATGTATTAGTACGATAATACGCTCTCTTTCTTGATGAAAAATATAAGGAATGAACCATGAAAACATATGCTAGAAAAACGATGAACAGAAAACTTAAATACGGATCACTATCGATTGTTGCTGCCAGTGTTTTATACGCCTGTGGCGGTGGAGGCGGCGGCGTGAGTGAAGATTTTTCCGATGTTGCTGGCACGGGTGTCAGTGCGAATGGCGCAATCACCGGCTTTGGTAGTGTTTTTGTTAATGGCATTCGGTTTAATACAGATGACGCCAATATCATGATTGACGATATGCCAGCGAGTGAAAACGATTTAGCGCTGGGTATGATCGTGCACGTTGACGGTACGGCCAATACACGTGACGCTGACGGTAGCCGTACTGGTAACGCCCGTAATATTCGCTTTGATAGCGTTATTGAAGGCCCGGTCGCAACAAACCCGGCTCCCAATGTTGATGGCACGGTAAAAACCTTTTCTGTGCTGGGTGTCACCGTTGCCGTTGACGAGAGATCAACGGTCTTTCGCAGTGGGGTTACCTTTGCCAACGTGGCTATGAATAATCGTTTGGACATTAGTGGATTTTTTGACACTACTGGTGTGTTGCGTGCGACTTATGTTGCGCTTGATGGAGTATCATTTTCACCAAATTTAAGCGAAGTCGAGGCGCACGGTGTTGTTGAAAATTATAATGGTAGTAGCTTTGTTCTAAGGCTAGCGCCAAATGCCTCCATCACAGTTAATGTTGATGGCAGCACTGTCCTTGATGATCTTCCTAACGATATGATCGCCAATGGATTAACAGTAGAGGTCGAAGGTACCATCGCCGCGTTGGATGCTACCACGATCAACGCCCGCGAAATTGAAGATGAAAGCTTTGGTGATGATTTTGACGACTTCAACTTCAGCATTAATGGCAGCGTCAACAATTATGTTAGCAACGCTGAGTTCAATATCGGTAATCAGCGAGTTGATGCCAGTGGCGCCAGATTTTCGCCCAGACGCCTGGGTGAAAATCTGGCAAATGGCGCAGTCATTCAGGTCGAGGGTAGGCGGGTAAATGGTGTTCTGATGGCTGAAAGAATAGACCAGCGCCGTGGCAGTGTTGAAATAGAATCCCGGGTACAGGCAGTCGATCCGGTTAACAACGTCATCACCATGATGTTTCCTAACTCGCAAAGCATTGATGTCAACGTTAACTTCAGCACACAATTTGAAGATGAAGACGACGATGATGACAACAGATCGCAATTTAATATTAGTGATGTTCGCACGGGTGACTTTCTTGAGATTGAAGGCTATCTGGTCGGCGGCAATGTCTTTGCCAGTGAGATTGAGCGTGAAGATGACGATGATGGTGACATCGAGATACAAGCTCCAATACAGTCCTTCGACGCTGCTGCGCAATCAGTCACATTGCTTGGTGTGACCTTCACTATCGATGGTCAAACCGAATTTGAAGACGACGATGATGATATCAGCGCCAACGAATTCTTCAGTCGGGTGGCAATTGGTAGCATTGTCGAAATCGACGATGAGAATCCCGCCGATGGTATTGCCGATGAAGTTGAATTTGAAGATGATGATTTCGGCTTCAGCTTCAATGATTTCGAAGACGAAGATGAAGATGAAGATGAAGATGAAGATGAAGATGATGAAGATGATGACAGTATCGTCCGATTGTAGCATTGGTGATGTGGCGGCACTGATGACAAAATAAGACGTATTAGTGCTATGCGTCCGGCGCGGGGTTTGCCGCGTCGGACATGTTTGCGACGAGGGTTTGCTGGTTTTTTTTGTTAAAGAAGGAAAAAGAATCAAGCGCGAATCGGAGCTTTTGAAAAAGCGAGTTTTTTTATGCACGTTCATTAAAAAGTGGGCATTTACCTATCTATATTTTGCTTCAGAGTAGTTGATGTTCCTCATACCCAAAAAATTTACTCAAAATGGAGAATTCTTAGTTTTATTAGGAATTTATACATGAGTATTCAAATACCTCTTCTATAGTTTGGACTTTCTTATGTTTTAGTCTTTATGAAAAATTCCTTGTTATGGCGTGTGGGACGATCGCAAGTGGTAAACGACTTAGAACCACTAGCCGATACACGGACTGCACCGCCCCATAATTCCAAATGAAAATTTATTGTCAACCTGTCTGCCGTCTGTTGCGACATTTCAAGAAGAAAAAAACACGTTAACTACGGCACCATCGTATTGATGAAGCTGGCGACCTTACCATGAGTGTCAAGGGTGTTGTTGGTATAGCAATTCTAATAGGGAAGCCTGGATTTGTTCTGGTAATTTATGCCCACCCCAATCGGTGGGCATTTTTTATTTCGCTAGGCTGAGAAACGGAGACAATTATCGATAGACTTGGTCTTACCCCTAAGTTTTATAATCTTCTTCGTGGGGCGGCTCCTTATCTATACTAATTTTAGCGGTGCCGGCGGCGGTGTCTTTGTCGCCGGGTAGGCTGCTCTTCCACTACAGGTGGCTCTTCCACTGCAGGTGGCTCTTCCACTGCAGGTGGCTCTTCCACCACAGGTGGCTCTTCCACTATCGGTGGTTGTTCTTCGGTTAGTGCACTGTAAAGGAGTCGGTTGGGCGTGCCAGCCCCTGCATTAGCAATTGCGTTGGTGGTTGAGCCGCTAATGACAGCATTGGCTACTTGCGCAGGTGATGCAGTTGGGTTTTGCTGAAGGTATAGTGCTGCTACCCCAGCCACATGCGGCGACGACATAGACGTCCCACTTAAAATCATAGTTGCTGTATCGCCAGTCCACCAAGTGGATGGGATGGCACTCCCCGGTGCAAACAGGTCAACACATTGCCCAATATTGGAAAAACCTGATCGCTGATCTGTGGAGGTGGAAGACGCAACAGTGATTGCATTGGCTACGCCCGCAGGGCTTTCGGCGCACGCATTACTGCCGCTGTTGCCAGCGGCGACAGTGACTGTTGCACCGCTGTTGATCAGGTTGTTGACCGCAGTATCGATCGTTGTGCTGCGATTACCACCCAAGCTCATATTTGTTACAGCAGGTAGCTGCAAGTTATTCACAACCCAATTTATAGCTGAAATAATTACGCTAAAAGAGGTGTCGCCTGAACAGCCAAAGACACGTACCGGATGTATGGTGACATTTTTAGCGATACCGTGATTGGTGCCGGCTGCTGTACCAGTAACATGTGTGCCGTGCCCATTGCAATCGCTAGGGTTGGTATCGTTATCGACAAAATCAAAACCATTATCAATTCTGCCAACAAATTCAGCATGTGTAGTTCTGATACCGGAATCAATAACATAAAGATGAACACCGCTACCATCTGTGTTAAATGTATACGACCGGTCAAGCGGCAGATTTCGCTGATCAACCCGATCCAGTCCGTATGACGGGGGGGAGACCTGCACTACACTCGGTGTGACGATTCCATCTGCTTCGATATAAGCAATTTCTGGTTTGTTTTTCAAATATGCTATGGCGGCAGGAGTTAGCGTGGCTGAAAATCCTTTCAGAGCATGCTCATAAACCGAAATCATTTCATTGGGTATTGTGTTTCTTTGTGCTCTTCTACCACGTCTGTTTTTAACTAAAAACTGATTTTGCTTTACCTCAGTCATTAAACGTTCGCAGGCTTGCTTAACTAGCTCACCTGTTTCGGCAATATTGGCTTTTGCCGGAACATTCATGTTCTGATCTTTAAAGACAACAATATACTGGTTTGGAATGACGTGAGAAGCATACACAAGTTTATTGCAGAGTAATATTGCAAAAAATATTGAAAATACGGAGAAAAAAACAGATTTCATAGAAACATTCCTTACATAGTTATGTGTCAGGCCGGGGAATGTAACATAGGGAATTTTAAAAAACTACACTGAACTTTTATAGTTAGTTTGGCGTTAATTATGCATAAAGTATTATCGCAATGCTTCATTGCGGTTTGTTAGCTGAACGCTAGTTAAATGACCCTATGTTTAGAGTTGTTATAAGATGAGTGAAATTTTTTGTGAAAAATTTCCCAGAAAATATATTTTCAATTATTTATTCAGGAATGTTGCTGAGTTACTGCCACCAAAAATTCAATGGTCTAACTCACGGGAAGCAAAGGGGTTTTGGGGTGACAACAAGGAAAAGCAGAGTAAAATTGTTAGGCTATTATAAATAGTAAGGTTATGCCGTTGATTTACCTGTTCAGTAATTATTGATGTTGTGTATAACGATTGATTATTTTAAATAATGTTAATTAGGAGGTGCGTAATGCTTGGGTACATTAAGGGCGTCTCTATAAATCAAGGCAACTTCTGTAGAATAACCAGAAAGCCACAGAGCCAAGTGAGGGAAATGCAACCAAGCTTCTTTGATTTAGATAAACGGCATGAAAAGTTAAACGAACGCGATGCCCTGATATGGCTCGCCCAGATAATTGCCTGGGAAGAGTTTCGGGAAACGTTGCAACAATACTGAAACAAGCCAAGGCAAAGCAAGGCCGGCAGAAAACCCTTTGATGTTGTCATGATATTCAAGGCATTGGTATTACAGAACCACTATAACCTTGGGGGCGATGAGCTTGAATTCCAGGTACGCGACCGCTACAGCTTTTGCCGATCACTCAAACTTAGTTCTGAAGATGGAGCGCCTGATTCCAAGACTCTCTGGTTATTTCGGAAGCAACTGACCCGGTAAGGTTTCGTTAAAGCGTTGTTCAATGACGGCGACCTGCAACGGCAAGAAAAAGGCTTCAAAGCTCAGAAAGGTCAGATTATCGGCGCAAGTTTTATTAACGCTCCAATCCAGCGCAACAGCCGCGAAGAGAATGCCAAGATAAAAGCCGGTAACATTCCTCAACGCTTTAAAGAAAACCTGAACGTACAGCGCCAAAAGGATTGTGACGCCCGTTGGGCAAAGAAAAATGATCAAAAGCGCTATGTCTACAAAGATCATATTGTCATCGACAACGTCGACAAACTGATTCGAGACTATAAAGTCACCTCAGCTGAAGTTCATGATGCACAGTTTTTTTTGAACTACTGAGCGAAAATAGTTCGAGCGATGTTTGGGCTGACAGCGCTGATCGCCGCCAAGAGAACGAGCTCATGCTGGAAGCGGATGACTATCGTAGTCATGTGCACACCAAAGGCAAACGAAACCAACCGCTCACTGATCGGAATAAGAAAGCTAATAGCAAAAGATTACAAACATGTGCCCGCGTTGAACATGTTTTTGGGCTGATGGAAAATGAACAAAACGGCATGTTTATTCGAGCGATTGGAATGGCGGGGGCCAAAGCAAAGATCGGGTCGATGAATTTAGTCTACAACATCAGGCGTCGTGTGAGCCTTAGCAGGATTGCTTTGTCCAGCGCATGAGAAAAGGGTGAAATTCTTCCAATAATGGGAGAAAGAAGATGAACACAGGGATGGGGCTAAACATTTTACAGAAAAACGATACGAAAAATCGCTAATTGAGGTTCATTGTAGCGCTACGAAAATACGTTGAGCTGTTTTTGAATTTATAGAGGTGCCTCTATTATCTTAGCCAGTATTCAACCATTGAACAGTACCCCATCCACAGGACAGGTTTGTAGTGGCCAAGAAAATCTGGCCACAGTTTAGCAGTTCCTCCGGTAATGTTTCTCTGCAACATTTGGCGCTAAGTTTCCGTTATGTCGATGTGGGTGCAGCGGACTATAATAGCCAGCAATGCAACCTATGATACATTGTCTGGCTTCTGGCTTCTGGCAACGAGCCATACCCGTTTGAGGGCACCCATTCAGTTTTCAAACTTCTAAAAAATCTTTCCATGGGGCATTGCACCTCGAGGGCAGGCTGCGCGCTCCCAACAATTGCCACGCCGACTCATACTTTGATCAATACGATAACGCCAGAGCAGTCGGCTGAATTGAAGGCTGGTGTATGACTGCCTTGATCCGAATGAAACATGACCTTTGTGGGGAGTCCGCGAGATTCATACGCCATGCTCAGCGCCTTGCCTGTCAACTCGCTATCTGGTGATAGCGATAATGCCCAACCAATGGGTTTGCGAGCAAATAGATCAAGCACAATGGCTAAGTAGGCCCAGCGTTTTCCCGTCCAAATATACGTGACATCACCACACCTGGTTGGGCTTTGTTATATTAAACTCACGATTCAGTTTATTCGGAATCGCTAGATGCTCAGAAACCGCTCGTTTGTAACGGTGCTTTGGTTGCTGGCAACTCACCAAAGACAACTCTTTCATCAGGCGCCCTGTACGATAGCGGCTGAGTGGCACTCCAGTGTGAGTCACCATGCTGGCAATGATTCTGGCTCCAGCCGAGCCACCACTTTGACGGTGGGCCGTGCGAACAAGCGTTTTGAGCTTGGTTCGCTATGGCTTCTCAGTCGCGCTGCGTTCGCGCCAATACTTATAGCTACTTCGCTGAATACCAAAGGCTTGACACAAAGTGGTAACCGGGTAGCTCTCTTGCAGACGGCGCACCATCATAAACTGTTCAGTGTGTCGGACATCAAGAGAGCAGTAGCCTCTAGGTGCCCTTGGGGTATTTTTAGAATGTCATTCTTCGTTTCAATGCGACGTACTTTTTTCTCCAGCTCCCTGATTCGGCGCTGATCGGCTGTTATTGGCGAGGCCGCAGAGACGCTACCTTGCCGCTCTTGCTTGAGCTGGCGCACCCATTTGTCCATCGTAGATTTACCAACGTTCATCGCTGCCGTAGCGTCTCGAATGCTATAGCCTTGTTCAACCACTAATTGCGCCGATTCGAGTCTACATTCCGGACTGAACGTCGGGCGTGTTCGTTTTATTATCGTGTCACCTATCTTTGATCGAGATGATACTATCACCTCTAGTTAGGTGGCAAAATTTACTATACCATTACTCTAATCCGTGTTAATGATTTAGGCTGAACGTATGAAAAAGTTACTGAGTGCCTCTCTATGAGAGGTTTCGATCTATTGCTGGCTGCGTTAGGGATATTGGTGTTTTTACCTTTAATGGCGGTCATTTATGTTATCGGCTTGTTCGATACGGGGCGCCCACTTTTTTTTCAAACTCGGGTCGGCAGGCACCAGAAGCCGTTTACCTTGATTAAGTTTAGAACGATGGGTGTGAATACCGATTCGGTGGCGACGCATTTGGCTGAGATGTCGTCGGTGACTAAGCTGGGTGGTTTTTTGAGACGAACTAAGCTTGATGAGCTACCACAGTTGTTTAATGTGTTGTTTGGCCAAATGAGCTTGGTTGGTCCGCGACCTTGCTTATTTAACCAAACGGAGTTGGTTGATTGTAGAGCCGAAAGGGGTATATATGATGCCAGGCCGGGTATTACCGGGCTGGCGCAGGTTAACGATGTTGATATGTCGACGCCTGAAAAACTGGCAAGATATGATGCGCTAATGTTGAAGCACTCGGGTTTGTGCAGTTATTTCTATTATATTTTTGCGACAGTGCTTGGCCGTGGCCAGGGTGATCGTGTCAAGTCGAGTTAAGAGCACCTGAAAAACTCCAATGCTGAGTTGGATGACTGTTTATGAGTCTCATTAACGCATTGGGTTAAAACGATTCTCGAAAGTCATTTGCCTTGCCTTGAAACAAATGTTCTGATTCTTCGAGGTGCCTTTAAATTGTTTGATTTTCTTGTTTAGCAATTAGGTCTTTCACCCTGGGATTGTGCTTTGTTGTAGATGATCATCGCATCTGGTATAGCCTGGGTGAGCTTGTTGATGCGTGTGCTGTTTGACGGGTGTGTGGAAAGTAATTCAGGTGGTGCTTTACCACCGGATGCGGCGGCCATGTTTTTCCATAGTTCTACACTTGCGCGCGGGTCAAAGCCAGCGCTGGCCATATAGGTTAAACCTATTGTGTCGGCTTCACTTTCCTGGCCTCGGCCATAGGGAAGTAAGATTCCAACTTGTGCACCAAGGCCAAGCAAGCCAAGCAATTGTTGTTTCTCGGAGCTTGCGCCACCAGCGATAACTTGTACGGCGGTGAGTCCCGTTTGTGTCACTGTTGAGGCGGAAACACGCGCATTACCATGTCGAGCGGTAACGTGGGCAATTTCGTGACCGATTACGGCGGCTAATTGATCCTGGTTTTTGGCGACATCCAGCAGGCCGGTATAGACACCGATTTTTCCACCGGGTAAGGCAAAGGCATTGACTTGTTCGCTATCGAATACAGTGACTTCCCATACTGTATTACCTTCGACTTTGGCAGTAATGGCGTTGGTAATACAGCTTACGTAGCTGTTGGATTGGGGGTTTTTTGAAATAGCGGTGTCTTTTTTGGTTTGTTGATAAGCTGCGACGCCCATTTCAGCCATTTGAGATTCAGGAAATAAAAGTAGTTGTCTGCGGCCAGTAGGCGAGGTTGCACAGGCAGCGAGGAACAATGACAAAAGTGTTATGGCAATAATCGCATGCTTGAAATTGATGGGTGCTTTTAGTTTCATATTGTGAATCCATGACTTTTTAATTTTGATAAAGGCTGTTGCTAAATGTACGTTAAATGCAGAGTTTTTATACACGTAACTGAATGTATTGGGCCACCAGGAATGATATACGCTCGAAGCTGAACTATTGCTTACCCTGTAACTGTTCGAGAATGGCCTCGTTTTCCAGTGTTGATGTGTCTTGTGTAATGGCTTCACCGCTGGCGATAGTGCGTAGTAGGCGCCGCATGATTTTTCCTGAGCGGGTTTTAGGCAGGTTGTCGGCGTAACGAATTTCTTTGGGCTTGGCAATAGAACCAATCTGTTTGCCAACCCATTGGCGTAGCTCTGCAGTGAGGTTTTCGTCAATGCCGTCTATAGGGCGGTCTCCTTTTAAGACGACGTAGGCGAAAATGGATTCACCCGTGAGGTCATCGGGTACGCCTACTATTGCCGCTTCAGCTACTTTTTCATGTGCAACCAGCGCGGATTCAATTTCCATTGTGCCAAGGCGATGACCGGAAACATTGAGCACGTCATCGGTACGGCCCATAATCCAGTAGTAGCCATCTTCGTCACAGCGAGCGCTATCACCAGCGACATAATACTTGTTATTAAAAAGAGCCCAATAGGTTTTTCGATAACGTTCTTCGTCGCCCCATACGGCGCGTAGCATAAATGGCCAGGGTTTTCGAATGACGAGGTAGCCGCCTTTGTTAGGTTCTTTGATTACATTACCGCTTTCATCAACAACGGCGACATCTATTCCAGGCAATGGCCGAGTACAGGAACCGGGTTTGGTTACTACGACGCCAGGTACGGGCGCGATGATATTGGCGCCGGTTTCGGTTTGCCACCAAGTGTCAACAATGGGGCAGCGCTCTTTGCCAATGACGCGGTGATACCACATCCAGGCTTCGGGGTTGATGGGTTCGCCGACGGTGCCTAATAACCGTAGTGAAGAAAGGTCATGCGAACCAGGGTAGGCATCACCAGCTTTCATTAACGCGCGGATTGCGGTGGGTGCGGTATAGAACACGGTGACCTTATGATACTGACATAACTTCCAGAATCGGCCGGCATCTGGAACAGTGGGTGCGCCTTCGTACATGAATATCGTCATGCCCAGTGCAAGTGGACCGTAAGCGACATAAGAGTGCCCGGTAATCCAGCCGACATCAGCGGTACACCAGTAGATGTCATCATCCTGTGCATCAAATACCCATTTCATGGTCATGATGGTGCCAAGTAGGTAACCTGCGCTTGAATGCTGAATACCTTTTGGCTTGCCGGTAGAGCCCGATGTATACAAAAGAAAGAGCGGGTGTTCGCTGTTTACCCATTCAGGTGGGCAATCATCAGCGACGAGTTTGGTTGCGTCGTGCCAGTAGATGTCGCGTCCTGTCGTCATGGCGATATCTTCGCCAGTACGCTTGAGTACAAAGACGGCGTTGACGCTTTCGCAGCCATGGGAGAGTGCCTCGTCACACGCTGCTTTTAATGGGATAATTTTGTTGCCACGATATCCGCCGTCTGCAGTAACAACGACTTTTGCACCTGCATCTTCGATACGGTTTTTTAATGCTTCAGCAGAAAAACCGCCGAATACGACTGAATGGATGGCGCCAATGCGTGCGCAGGCCTGCATGGCGATAACGGCTTCTGGCACCATCGGCATATACAGAACAACGCGATCACCGTGTTCTACGCCGTGTAATCTTAGGGCATTGGCAAAGCGACATACTGCGCTATGAAGTTCGCGATAGCTTAGTCGTTGTATGTCACCGCGTTCGCCTTCAAAAATGATGGCGGTTTTGTCTGCACGCTCGATAAGGTGACGATCAATGCAGTTGTAGCTAATGTTAAGTGTGCCGTCATCAAACCAACGGTAGTGAGGTGCATTCGTTGAGTCGAGAACCTTGCTGAAGCGCGTATGCCAATCGATCTCGTCATGTGCCAGTGTGGCCCAAAAGGTTTCGTAGTCATCGTTGGCTAATTGATAGAGCTTGTTTAGGTCGTCTGCCTTATTAATTGTCGCGTGTTCGACAAATTCGCTGGGTGGCGCAAAACAGCGATCTTCTTGCAGCATTGAGTCGATGGTGTTCTTCGTGTCAATATCAGTCATCAGATCGCGTTCGCGGTTTTAATGTTAGTGAATGTTATCGACTAATCTGTTTTTCCTTGATTTCATCGAGTGTTTTACAATCGATACACTGGGTTGCAGTTGGGCGTGCCTCAAGACGGCGAATACCGATCTCGATGCCGCAAGTCTCGCAATATCCGTAGTCTTCAGAATCAAGTAGAGCTAAGGATTCATCAATTTTTTTAATGAGTTTGCGCTCTCGATCACGTGTGCGTAGTTCGATAGTAAACTCTGATTCCTGGCTCGCGCGATCATTGGGGTCTGGGAAATTGCTCGCCTCATCTTGCATGTGGTGAACAGTGCGATCAACTTCCTGCATCAGAGCCTGTTTCCAGGTATTGAGGATGTTGTGAAAATGAGCGGTTTGTTTTTCGCCCATGTAAGATTCACCACTTTTTTCTTCATATGGAGCAATAGGGGTGTCACCCATTGCCAGAATATCTGTACCTTCAAGCGCCGCTTGTTTTTTGCTGGTACTAGTAATTTTAGTATTAGATTTAGGTGATTTTTTTGCAGATGTTTCTTTCACTGAGACCTTCTTTTTAGGGGCGGGATTTTTTGCCGCAGTTTGTTTGGCATCTGCTTTTTTAGCAGGTGCTTTCTTAATGAGAGTTTTTTTCGCCACAGTTTTTTTGTTGGGCGTGGTTTTTTCGTCCGTTTTCTTTGTTGCAGGTTTTGTAGTCATTTTTTCACCTGACGTTTTCTTAGGCACATTTTTTTTCGCCAAGCTTTTTTTGACGGCAGCTTTTTTAGGTGCAGTCTTTTTCAAGGCCTTTTCTTTGCCCGTTTTTTTTGCTGGCGCCTTTTTGATTTTCGCTTTAGGCATGCCGTACTCCTTCACTTGCCAATTCTAAAACCCTACCTTATAGCATATTTGTGCGTGTTGACCAAGTTCAATCGAATGTAAGGACTATACTGAATGCTAAGGGGTTTGCTATGCTGACTTACTACTATTTTAGTGTAATGTCTTATATATATTGCAAATTTGTACACCGTAAAAGGGGATGTGATGAATAGTTTTGAGGCCTATCTGTTTGATGTTGATGGTACTTTGGCTGATACGGAGCGTGACGGCCATTTAGTGGCTTTTAATAAGGCATTCGCTGATGCTGGTCTTTCCTGGAATTGGTCTATCGAACTTTACCTGGAATTGTTGGCGGTTACTGGCGGTAAGGAACGTATGCTCCATTATCTGGAGAAATACGATCCTCCGTTTGAGGATGTTTCGCTTGATTTAGAGGACTATTTCGCCTCGATACATGCATCTAAGACAGACCACTTTAAAGATATGGTAGATCAAGGTGCAGTGGCATTGCGGCCGGGTATTGAAAGGTTTTTGAACGAAGCGCGTGCGCAAAAACGACGTTTGGCTATTTCTACTACGACAACATTTGGTAATGTCACGGCCTTACTGGCTAACACCTTGGGCAAGGAATCAATTGATTGGTTTGAGCTTATTGCTGCGGGTGATATTGTCGCGAAGAAAAAACCTGCGCCTGATGTCTATCATTACACGCTAAAGGAGATGGGGCTTGCAGCAGAGCAATGTCTGGTCTTTGAGGATTCTCGTAACGGTATTCTGGCATCGAAAGGGGCGAATTTAACGACGGTGATTACGGTCAATGATTTTACCTCAGATCATGATTTCAACGGTGCTGAATTAATCGTGTCGAATCTCGGTGAACCTGGCAGTGCAATGCAGGTGATTGGTGGTCGTCAGTCGCAGCTATTTGATGGCGTATCGATGCTTGATGTGGTGACGCTTGATCGCTTGCGATAGTTGTTTGTGAAGGGATCGCTGCGTTCACTGGAGATTGAACCGTTTCAGGTCATGGATGTGTTGGCGCGTGCACGCGCTATGGAGGCAGCCGGTACGGATGTTATTCATATGGAAATTGGTGAGCCAGATTTCGACACGCCAGCACCGATTATTGAGGCGGGTATTGCTGCTTTGCAGCAGGGTTTAACGTATTACATGCCCGCTTTGGGGTTGCCACAATTACGCACAGCGATTAGCCAGTATTATCAGTCGCACTTTGCTGTAAAGATAAGCAGTGATCGTATTGTGGTAACACCGGGCAGCTCTGGTGCGCTGCAACTAGCGTTGGCGGCGCTGGTGAACCCAGGTGATGAAGTGTTGATGGCCGATCCGGGCTATCCCTGTAATCGTCATTTTGTACGCTTGTTTGAAGGTCGGCCTGCTTTGATTGCGGTGGATGAATCGACGCAATATCAATTGACGGCAGATTTAATTGATAGACACTGGACTGGGAAAACCAAAGCGGTGTTATTGGCGAGCCCGTCTAATCCCACTGGTACCTGTTGTTCTATGCCTGAATTAAAACGCATCGTTGAGTTAGTGCAGCGTCGTGGAGGTGTCTTGATCGTTGATGAAATTTATCAGTCACTGGTTTATGACATGCAGCCTGAAACGGTTTTGTTTATCAGTGATGATTTGATTGTGATTAACAGTTTTTCGAAATATTTTGGTATGACAGGTTGGCGTGTTGGTTGGATGGTGGTTCCTGAAAGCTACGTGCCGGTGATTGATAAATTAGCACAAAACTTCTTTTTGGCCACGTCTACGCCTAGCCAGTATGCGGCATTGGCGGCTTTTAACGATGACACCTTATGCGAGCTGGCAAAGCGTCGCCAGCAATTGCATCAGCGTCGTGATTATTTGATTGAAGCGCTGAAAGAGCTTGGTTTTGAGGTGCCGGTAATACCGCAAGGGGCTTTTTACATCTATGCACGCTGTTTAGCGCTTACTGATGATAGCCAAGTATTGGTCGATAAGTTGTTAGAGAATGCGGCAGTTGCTTTAACGCCGGGCAGCGATTTTGGTCACTATAACCCCGGTCATTATGTGAGATTTGCCTACACAACGAAATTGTCACGCTTGCGTGAAGGCGTTTCACGGATAAAGGCCTATTTGGAACGATCTCGTTCAGTTTAGTAGGGATATGGTAAAATTAGCCATCGTGCAGGATTTTTATTTATGAAATTAGTACTCCAACCAGTGGTAGCCGCATTATCCGTGAGCCTACTTATGTTCAGTTCAACTCCTGTGTTTGCGCAGACTTATGCCTTGCCGCCAGAGGGTACGGATGTCATAGGCAGTGTCGATTATGTTTATGCCAAGCATGAAGATACATTGGCCGATATTGCACGTGATTCGGGCTTAGGCTATGAGGAAATTGTTCGCAGCAATCCTGACATTGATCCCTGGTTGCCAGGTGAGGGGGTTAAGGTCGTGTTGCCGACACAGTACGTATTGCCGCAAGCGCCGCGTGAAGGCATTGTTGTTAATGTGTCGGAGATGCGGCTTTATTATTATCCTAAGCCTGCACAAGGCGAGTTACCTCAAGTCGTGACCTACCCGATTAGCGTTGGTCGTGTAGATTGGGCTACGCCTCTGGGGCTGACTAAAATAGTCAGTAAGCGTAAAGATCCGACTTGGCGTCCACCTGACTCAATTCTTGCTGAACATGCTGCAGATGGCAACCCATTACCTAGAGTTGTACCGCCGGGCCCTGACAATCCACTGGGTAAGTTCGCACTAAATTTAAGTATCCCTGGTTACTTGATTCATGGAACCAACAAACCGGCTGGTGTGGGTATGCAGGTCACTCACGGTTGTATTCGAATGTATCCAGAAAGTATTGAAGCACTTTTTTTATCAGTAGATGTGGGCGTCAAAGTACGTTTAGTTGACCAACCCTATAAAGTGGGTTGGTTGGGTGATGCTTTGTATTTGGAAGTACATGCCGCTTTAAGCCAGAACGCTGATACTAAGAAGCTTAGTAAAACACCTGTGGTTAAGGCTATTATCGGGGCAACCAAAGTGCGTGAGGCAAGTATTGAATGGGCGCGTTTGGCATCAATTATTGAACGGGCAGATGGTATGCCGGTAACAATTTCGCTGTCGTCGAGTGAAGGGCCTGCGGATATTGAAGAGACTCAAGATTTTGAAGACGCTCAAGAACTTGTGTTGTTGAAACCGTAAGGCTTGTTCCCAAAAAAATTTAGACAAGCATAAAAAAGCCCGCCATTGGCGGGCTTTTTTGCTTTCTGGGTATTACTTATTTTTGCATAGACTTCTTGAACATACGATCAAGACGGTCTGTATTTGCTTCACAGCAATCGTTAGCATCTGAAGCCAGGCTGTAAGCAGCATCAGCGTCTCTCTGTGCGGCATCTGCAGTGCTTTGCGCGTTGGTAGCAGTAGATTGAGCACTGTTTGCAGCACTTAATGCATCAGCAGCATCAGCGGCAGCTGCATCAGCAGTAGATTGAGCGTCAGCAATAGCGCTTTTTAGGTCTGCGTGGCTACAACCGAAAAGCATGCCGGCAGTAATGGCAACGGCTGCCAATTTAGATACAGTTTTAAATTTAGTCATGAGTGTCTCCCTCTTATTATCAGCCCAATCAATACAGAATAGTTACTGCATTAAGCTTTCAACGACAATGGTAGCAATATTTTCAGTTTCGTTAAATAGCTAATGCGTTTTTTTAACTTTATTTTATGTTCAGTTAGCGTTCAGCGGATAACGACACGGGTGCCAATTTTTAGCCATAAGGCGAGCTCTTCTATCTCTATGTTAGTTAATGCAACACAACCGAGTGTCCAATTGTATTGCCGGTGGGTTTTAAGATCTTTACTGCCTAGTCCATGAATGCCGAGATAGCCACCGAGTTTGGTATTTTGTGGTGGTACTTGACCTGAGACTATGGCATCTCTGACGCGATAATAGGTGACGCGATCTATTTCTCCTGAATCGTAGGCTTTTTGTACGCGTTCTAAATTAGGGTAGTTCAGGCCAAAAAACATGTGAAATTGACTTTTTTTGGCGATCCATGCGATTTCAAATTCACCAAGTGGGGTTTTGCCGTCGTCACGTATACGCAGTTGCGCGGCACCACCTCGGCCAATTGCGATATCTTCGAATAGTCTTATTGTATCGTCTTTACGCTTGATTGATAACTGTTCGGCTTTGGTGTCAATCAGTATCCACGGTTCGTATGATTCTACTGATGATACTGATACCGAAGCGGTGATACTAAAGAAAATAGCGAGTAATAGCACAACGATAATTCGTGTCACTGGAAGCAAAAATGATGAGTGCTGAGGGGGTGTGTGTTTGTTCATAGTGTGCCTGGTTTATGTAAAAGGCGCGGCGATGCAAGTAGCACAAGCCTTCCGGGTATTATATCGACCTTTTTTATCATTGCTTAATTATTTTTGTGTTGCTGTTTAGGTGATTATTCCTGCAAAAAAGTGCAGTCGCGCCGGCAACTGCACTCGGCATAACGATAAAGTTAAGGATAGGTATTGTGTTCGCCAAGGCGACTAGGCCACCAAAGCCAAAAGACAGCCCTGGTTGCTGCCGGTGTAGTTTACGTTGCTGTTTAAAGGGAATTTGATGGTTTGACATTGGGTAATCAAGGTATTCGACTGCCAACATCCAACTGCTAAAAAGTAACCATAGAATGGGCGCCGCGACATTGACCGCTGGGATAAAAAATAAAATAAGCAAGGGTATGGCGCGTAGAGCAAAGTAGCCAATCTTGTGCAGCTCGTGCCTGACTGCGGTGATGCCGTCTTTGACTAAATTGTTATTACTCGGGTTTTGCGCTTCGCCGGTGAGATGCAGTTCGACCGCCTCAGCCAAATAGCCGTTAAAAGGCGCGGCAATCAGGTTGGCGAGCATCGAAAAAAAGAAGAATAAAAAGAGCAGGCCTGACAATATGAAAACTGGCCAAATAATCCATTCCAGGCTGTTGACGATGACAGCCAACCAGGATAGCCAGGCGGGTAGCTGAGCGATCCAATTGTCGAGCTTATTGTTTAAAGACAGAATTAAGTCGCTGGTATAGCTGTAGCCAATAACAATAACGACGGTAAACAGCACGATGTTGATGGCTAATGGAATGAGCATAAAGCGCCGTATTTTCGGTTTGAATATCAAACCGAATCCTTTCAGGAAATAGTTGGCGCCGCTTAAAAATTGCACAAAAAGTATTTTATGAGGTGTCTAATAGGAAGCATTAGCGTAGCGGTAAGTGACATAAAGGCTTATTTGTAATTATTGCGCTTACTATAACCTTCGCGCGCTAACAACGCACTACCATAAGCGGCTTCGTCCGATATGGCAATGGTCATAGGGCGTTCTAGTTTGCGCTCGCGTAAACATTGCCACACTTTATTTTTGCTGCCACCGCCAACGCTGAAAATACGCTGCACTGGCGTGGCGCTAAGTTCTATTAGTCGTTGATAGGCCAGCGCTTCAATATTACTGATTCCCTCAAGCATCGCCTGAAAGAACAGCACGTCTTGCTCGGGGCGAGGCGAAAGTTTGGGCTGTTTGCTAGTGTCGGCAATGGGGAAGCGTTCGCCAACGCCCAGCAATGGGTAGTAATCAAGGCCGGTATCGTATTCAGGATTGATCTGCTCGCTCATCTCTTTAATCTGTTCCAGGCTGAAATAGGCCAATAACACAGCACCACCGCTATTTGATGCGCCACCTACCAGCCAATTATCGCCGTAGGGATGGCTATAGATACCATACTGTGTCAATGAGACGGGTGTTTCCGATACGATTTTGACCACGAGTGTACTACCCAAAGAGGTAATGGCGTCACCCGGTCGTATGGCTCCGGACGCTCTGGCGGCAGCAATGCTGTCAGTCGTGCCTGAAACGATCAGGACATTATTTGGCAATGTCAAAGAAGCAGCGATAGCGTTATCGATATGGCCAATAACGTTTCCCGGTGCAGCGACTGTAGGCAGTAATGATGGGTTTTTAATACGATTGAGTAACCAGCCAGGCCACTGTTGCGCCACTGGGTCATAGCCCAATTTGAGGCAGTTATTACTGTCAGAGACGCCGAATCGCCCCGTTAATCGGTTGCTGATCCAGTCTGCTTGATGTAAAGCATGGTAAGCATCGGTGATGTGTTGATCTTCAAAATAAAGCAATTTAGCCAGAGCAGAACTTGGGCCTCGAACGGGGCTGCATTCTGTGGGGGCGATATTATCTATTTGCGCTGCTTCGCTGATCGCGCGGCAGTCGTTATACATCAAGCACGGAGTTAATGGTTGGCCTTGTTTGTCGCAGAGCAGCAGGCTGGCTGATGTACCATCGACGCTGATGGCTACAATGCGCTGTTTGATGGAGGTGTCGAGCTTGTTTTTGATTAAAAAGCAGAGTGTTTGCCACCAATTCAGCGGGTCTTGTTCGGCGCGGTTTTGATCTGTGGTCGATGCCGGTAAGGGGCTGGAATGAAAGCAGAGTTGCTTGCCAGCACCATCAATGATGGCAAGTCGGCAGCCCGAGGTGCCAATATCGATCCCTAAATACAGGGGTTGAATAGAGGGCACCATGGAGGATACTGATCGTTCAGCGTTATTCCGGTAGAATTACAGGCTGAGGTGGTGTCCAGTTTGTTGCGCGATGTTCGGCGACGACAGTAGTGTAAACACCGCCGCGGACGTTGAATTGGGCGCTGACGCGCATAAAACGGGGCGCGCAAGCCTTGACCAGGTCGCTGAGTATCAAATTGGTCACTGCTTCGTGAAAGGCACCTTCGTCTCGAAACGACCAGGTGTAAAGTTTCAATGACTTAAGTTCGATACACGCATTTTCCGGTACATACTCGATGTCGATTGTGGCAAAATCAGGTTGCCCGGTCTTGGGGCACAGACAAGTGAATTCCGGAGTATGAATCCGTATCGTATAATCACGTTCTGGTTGTGGATTGGGAAATGTTTCCAGTGATTTGCTAGGTGTTGTTGTCATGATGGTGGTATTCAATAGGATAAATACCTTATTGTACCCAAATCGTTGCGTCAATAATGAATTTAATGAATGACCCCCTAATAATAATTGAAGTGTAATGCGCCTAAAAAAAATCAAACTTGCTGGATTTAAATCTTTCGTCGATCCTACTAATGTCGCTATGCCGGGTAATATCATCGGTGTCGTTGGCCCCAATGGTTGTGGTAAATCTAATATTATTGATGCCGTACGCTGGGTGATGGGTGAAAGCTCGGCAAAACATTTGCGCGGCGAATCCATGGTTGACGTTATCTTCAATGGTTCGAATACGCGCAAGCCGGTAGGGCAGGCCACCATTGAGCTCGTTTTTGATAATAGTGATGGCGGTGCCGGTGGTCAGTATGCCGCGTACAATGAAATTGCGATAAAACGCCTGTTGACGCGTGAAGGTCAATCCACCTACTTTTTAAATGGCACACGCTGTCGGCGTCGTGATGTTACCGATATTTTTATGGGTACGGGGCTAGGTCCACGCAGTTACGCAATTATTGAACAGGGCATGATTTCACGTTTAATTGAAGCCAAGCCTGATGAGCTACGTCATTTATTGGAAGAAGCTGCCGGCATCTCAAAATACAAAGAGCGCCGCCGCGAAACGGAAACCCGTTTACGTCACACGCGTGAAAACCTCAGCCGCTTAAACGATATTCGTGAAGAAATCACCAAACGCATCGGAGTGCTTGATCGTCAGGCAAAAGCGGCTGAACAATATAAAGTCTTAAAGCAAGAGTCGCGTGAACTTAAAGCGCAGGCCCTGATTCTGCGTTGGCAGACACTACAAGTCGATGTCGATAAACAACAAGTGAGTTTGCGCGAAGATGAAAACAAGCTTGAGCAACATCAGGCTGAGTTACGCAATGTTGAAACAGGGCTCGAAAAGCAACGCCAACAAAGAAATGAGGATGATGCCCGTTTAAATACAGTGCAAGCACGTTTTTATGAATTGGGCGCTGATATTGCTCGACTTGAAGAGTCAATTAACGGAGCTAAAGACAAAAAGGCGCAGCAAAAATCCGAATTAGACAGTGCTGAAAATGCCTGGGCACATGCTAATGCGCATATTGAGCAGGACAACAATAAAGTCTCTGAGTTGCGGCTGGGTTTAGAAGAAAATGAGCCTCGTCTGCAGCAACTTAGCGAAACCGAGCAACTTAATATTAGCGCATTGGCCGAGCTGGAAGCCTTGATGCAAAGTTGGCAGGACGAGTGGAATGCTTTGACCGCGAAATCTGCCGAACAGCATCGTGTCGCCGAAGTGGAGCGTGAGCGTGGTCATCATCTTGAGCAGCGTCGCAACCAGCTGACACAGCAAAACGAAAGCCTTGATGCTGAAATTGCAAGTATCAATTTATCGGATGATGAAGCCGAAATTGAACGATTGGAAACCGCTTCAGTTGAGGTCAGTAATAAGCTGGAAGCATCGCGTGCCAGTTTAGAACAACACAGGCAGACGCTTGGTGAGCAGCGTCAAAAGCAATCGTCTATTACGCAAGACCTCGAACAAAAACGCGGGCAGCGCCAACAGCTTACACATGAGTTGGCATCGCTACAGGGTTTGCAGCGAGCAGCTTTGGGTGGTCAGCAAGAACAGGTTAGTGAATGGTTGGAACAAAGTGGTCTTAAACAGGCCAGGCGATTAGCAAATATCGTTGAAGTAGACGAAGGTTGGGAGCAGGCAGTTGAGTCGGTGCTTGATTTTCATCTGCAAGCAGTTTGTGTTGATGATTTGAACGCGCATGCACGAGTATTAGACAAGCTTGAGCAGGGTGAGCTGGAATTGCTTAGCCTGGCAGCGGAAAAATCACCAGGCCCAGGTAACTTATCTTTTGATAATCTTGCTGTTAAGGTCAAGGCGCCAGAAGCGGTGTTGAACCTGCTGTCACGCGTTTATATCTGTGATTCAATTGATGAGGCTTTGGTAATACGGGCAAGGTTGACTGACGGCGAGTCTGTTGTAACACGCTCGGGTGTTTGGTTCAGCTCGTCATGGGTGCGTGTACTCAAGGCGAATGATGAAGCGGCTGGTGTGCTGGCACGCGAGAAAGTAATTCATCATTTGCAGCGTGAATCAGACACGATAGATAAGGATATTGATACGCTGAAAGCCGCACTTTTGAGTATTGCAGAAGAAATTACGAACACCGAGAAAGCGCGAGAAGCTTTGCAAACACAGCTTGCTACTATTTCGTCAGAACATGCTGGGCTGCGTGAACAGTTGAGTGGCAAAAAGGCTTACCTGGTTCAACGTCGTTCACGACTTGAACAAATGCAAAAACAATTATCAGAAGTACGCGCTGGTTTAAAGACTGTAGAGAATGATCTGGGTGCGGTGCAGCTGCGCTTGCACGACGTTATGGGCGAGACGGAACAGGTTGATATTAGTCGTAGCAGCCTTAGTCAACAGCGCGATAGTCATGTTTCACAGTTAGGCAGCTTACGAACACAAGCACAGACGGATAGAGACGCCAAACATCAGTTGGCCCTGAATGTTGAGTCAATGCGTACACAGTTACGTTTGACTGAACAGAGTTTGCAGCGTGTGACAGAACAGTTGAAAACAATTAGTTCGCGCCGCGAACAATTACAGCTTGCGTTAAGCACTGCTGATGAACCTATCGAGAAACTTTCTGCGGATTTACAGGAAAAGCTTGAGCAGCGACTAAAAGTAGAGACATCACTTAATGAGGCGCGCAATGCGGTGTCAGCGATTGATAATGATTTGATGTCGCTTGATAAAAAACGTCATGAAGTCGATCAACAGATTGAAACGGTGCGTCATCGCCTGGAATCAGCACGTGTTCACATGGGTGAGTTGAAAGTGCGCTCTGATACCATTGTTGAGCAGGTTGAGCAAAGCGGTTATAAAGTTGAAGAAGTTGTTGAAAGCTTGCCTGACGATGCTGATGATCAGGTTTGGCAACAACGTCTTGAGAAAATCGATGTCAAGATACGCCGTTTAGAGCCGGTTAACCTGGCAGCGATTGATGAGTATAAATCAGAGTCTGAGCGTAAGACGTATCTTGATGCTCAAAATGACGATCTCACTGAGGCCATGGCAACCCTGGAAGAAGCCATTGGCAAGATCGATCGCGAAACGCGCATGCGTTTCAAAGAAACGTTTGATAAGGTTAACAGTGGAATCAAAGAAAAATTTCCGCGTCTGTTTGGTGGCGGTGAAGCCTATCTTGAGATGACCGGTACCGATTTGCTTGATACAGGTGTTACTGTTATGGCACGTCCGCCGGGCAAGCGCAATAGCACGATTCATCTGCTTTCTGGTGGTGAGAAGGCTTTGACCGCGGTAGCCATGGTGTTCGCAATCTTTGATTTAACACCCGCACCATTTTGTATGCTTGATGAGGTTGATGCACCGCTTGATGATGCTAACGTAGTCAGGTTCTGTGATCTAGTGCGTGAAATGTCCAAGCGAGTGCAGTTCATTTTTGTTAGTCATAATAAAATCACCATGGAGCTGGCAGACCAGTTGTTGGGAGTTACGATGAATGAGCCAGGTGTGTCACGTTTGGTTGCTGTTGATGTCGAAGAAGCCGTAGCAATGACCGATAGCCGGGCGGTAGGGTAAACATACTTATGTTAACTACCATCATCTTATGCGTATTGGGTCTGGCCTTGATTGGAGCTGGTGCTTATCTTTGGTATAGACGCCATATAGAGGATGAGAGCAGCTTTGGTCACGACGATATACGTTGGGAGCAAATTGATGATGCTGATGCGGCTGTTGAAAAAACAGTACCAGATATGGATCGATTGACCGCGTCAAATGATATAGAAGCGCAACCGTTTGATCGCGTGGCTCATTTCGACGCAACTCAATCTGACGATACTCGGATGGATGGTTCTTATGGTCAAGAGCTGGATCAGTTTGGTAAATTGATGCGAGAGCAGGATGTTCTTGATGTTGAGTTGGAGCCTGTTTTGGACGTTGAAGCTGGTCATCATTTGGCTACCGGTGAATTGCAAGATTTTCAGGAAGAGCCAGTAACCCAAGCAACACTTGGCGATAACCCTGAAATGGTTGTTAGTGTTTATGTTGTTGCAAAACCTGACAGCGAGTTTCATGGTGAACAGTTGCTAGAGGCTTTTGACAAGCTAGGCCTAAAGTACGGTGATCGTGATATTTTTCATTTTTATGATACTGAACAGATCGTTGGCCCAATTCTTTTTAGCGTTGCTAATATGCTTGAGCCTGGAACGTTTGATCCTAATACCATGGCCAGTACCAAGACACATGGCGTCACGTTGTTTATGTTGCTCCCTGGGCCAGACAATAATGTTCATACATTCGAGCGCTTGCTCGATATCGGCCATCGGCTTGCGCGACGGTTAGGTGGTGAGCTGCATGATAGTCAGCGTAGTGCTTTGACATCTCAGGGTGCAAACTTGATTAAGGAATCTATTCATCAGTTTTACAGTCAACGCAAGATGAAACAAGGTCAGCTTAACCTCTGATTTTTGTGGCTGGCGAAAATAGTGTTTTTCTTACAGTCGCTTTAATCCTATGAAAGCGAACTCTAAAATATTACAGCGCGTCGACATGTTGCGCGAAAAAATCAATTACCATATCTATCGGTATCACGTTCTTGATGATCCGGAAATACCGGATGCTGAATACGATCGATTAATGATCGAGTTACGTCAGCTCGAACAACAATACCCCGATTTAGTGATTTCAAATTCACCGACGCAACGCATTGGCGCAACGCCGCTTAGCGCATTTTCGCAAGTACGGCATGAACAGCCTATGCTGTCGTTGGGTAATGCCTTCGATGATGAGGAAGTTGTCAATTTCGACCGGCGTATTCGTGAGCGCTTACATACGGACCACGTTGAATATGTCGCTGAGGCAAAGATTGACGGCTTGGCAATTAGCCTGCTCTACGAAAACGGTGAATTAATGCGTGCAGCGACCCGTGGCGACGGTATGACAGGCGAAGATGTCACTCATAATGTTAGAACGATAGACGCGATACCACTAACACTGCGTGGTAGCGGCTACCCTAAACGCCTGGAAGTGCGTGGTGAAGTGTTTATGAGCAGGGCCGGTTTTGCCAGATTGAATGCGCACCAGCAGAAGAAAGATGAGAAATTATTTGCTAACCCACGTAATGCAGCGGCTGGTAGCTTACGCCAGCTGGATCCTAAAATTACTGCGCAACGCCCCCTGTCTTTTTATTGTTATGGAGTGGGTGTTGCCGAGCAAGGTGTGTTACCGAAAGGGCATTACCAGGTGGTGCAAGCGCTACGTGATTGGGGTTTTCCTGTACAAAAAGAAATGCGGCTGCTCAAAGATATACATGCTTGTTTGGCATTTTATAAACAGGTATTGGCAAAACGTGATGCCCTGGCGCACGACATTGACGGTGTTGTTTATAAGGTTAACAATCTGGAGCAACAGCGCGCACTTGGCTATATTTCACGTGAGCCACGTTGGGCCATCGCGCATAAATTTCCAGCTCAGGAAGAACTTACTAAAGTAAGCGCTATTGATATTCAAGTAGGCCGCACCGGCGCGTTGACGCCGGTGGCCAGGCTTGAGCCAGTGCAGGTTGGTGGTGTTACTGTCACCAACGCAACGCTGCACAACGAGTCAGAGGTGTTACGTAAAGATGTGCGTGTTGGTGACATTGTTATCGTGCGTCGAGCGGGAGATGTTATACCGGAGGTGGTCAGTGTTGTGCTGAGTCAACGACCGCAAAAGACAGCGCTATTTGTTATGCCGGACTGTTGCCCGGTATGCAACTCTAAGGTTATAAAAAGTGAGACTGTCAGTCGTTGCAGTGGTGGTTTGATTTGTCTTGCCCAACGCAAGGAAGGCTTTAAACATTTTGCTTCACGTCAAGCTATGGATATCGAAGGGTTTGGCGAAAAATTGATCGAGCAGTTGATTGATAACGATCAAGTAAAAACGGTTGCGGATCTTTATTATATCAAGCGTGAGGTTTTAATCGGGCTTGATCGTATGGCTGAGAAGTCTGCGGACAATGTGTTGGCTGCTCTTGAGAAGAGCAAGCAAACGACCTTACCGCGTTTTCTTTTTGCTTTGGGTGTTCGCGAAGTGGGTGTTGCTACCGCTCGAGCTCTAGCTAATCATTTTGGTTCGATAGATAAAGTTATGAACGCTGATTTTGATGCGCTGATTAAGGTTCCGGATGTTGGTCCAATTGTAGCCAACCATGTGATGGATTTTTTTTCTGATGAACGAAATCAGAAAATTATTCAACAACTGATTGATGCGGGTTTAACATGGCCGGATATTGAGGTGAATACGGATAGCGGCCATTTTCCACTGGCTGGAAACACCTATGTCTTGACGGGCACATTAATGACAATGACACGTGACGAGGCTAAGCAGCAATTGCAGGCGCTGGGTGCTAAGGTGAGCGGTAGCGTTTCTGCAAAAACTACCGCCGTTATTGCAGGTGATAAGGCCGGATCCAAGCTGACCAAGGCTGAGAAGCTGGGTATTGAGGTATTGGACGAGTCAGGTTTGGTTGAGTTGCTTGGTTCTCATAGCCTTTAATCTCAATTGTGATAAACCATTAAAGGTTGCCATTTTTCTGCCGCTAAACATGATGAGTTGAAATGGATTCGACAACTGATTAAGGCGGACGTAACTCATGAGCATGAGGCACATGGGTTGATTCGGGGGGCATACCGAAGGATACGCCATGAGAATAGACAGTGCGTTTAATAACGGATTACTTGGTGTTCAGCGTGGACTGAGCCAAGCCCAGCAAAGTGCTAATGATATTGCTGGTGCAGCGGCACGAAAGGACGCGACAGTCAGCGATGTAAGCCGAGCAGTGGTAGATCTTAGGCAAGCTGAGCTACAGGTTCAAGCTTCGGCTCAGGTCGTTAAAACTGCTGATGAACTTCGCGGTTCGTTGATCGATATTAATGTATAGAACGGCCCCCGAGCAGCCGCCTTAATGTTGGTGCATTGTTATGTGCATTTTTATTTTGTTAATCAAGTTGGCACGGCAATTGTATTAGTTCTGTCAAGGGTGGGTAAAAGAGTGGTTTCGACAGTAATTTGACGTGCTAATCGTTACCTGCAATAAACAGTTACTTGAATAACAATAAAAGGTGAAACTGATGGAAAACGAGCGCCGCGTAATAACGCATAATTCAATAGATGATCTCGTTCTGACCCGTACTCATTTGCTTTCTTTATACAATGAAATTGCGACTCATCCTCCGCAAGTCGGTGATGCTGGCATGCCTGAGTTGTTACAACGATTTTGTGAATCACTAATTGACTACACTGCCGCAGCGCATTTTAAGTTGTACCAGTATTTTGATGAAAAACGTGAACGTCGTAAATCAGTTATCGATGTCGCTGAAAAAGCATTCCCCCGTATTTCGCAGTGTACCGATCACATTCTTGAGTTCAACGATAAATATGATCATCCTGAGCTAATTCACGATAGCAATGAGCTTGCTAGTCTACGCACAGATCTTTCGAATTTAGGCGAAACCTTGGCTGATCGAATTGAACTAGAAGATAAAGTTATTCGTGCAATGGTAGGCTGATATTCAGGCGCTCTCGAGTGGAGCGCTATCGATTAGAAGCAAAAGAGAACGTTTAGAAAACCTCTGAAGCTGCGCTGTTCACGTTCAGCCTTCCCATATATTTTCTCGCCGATTCATCACTAAGATATTCTGATATTTTTTCGTTTAAAAAGAAGATGTTTCTCTGTCATATGGTGGTATAACGAATTTGTATAATTTATATTAGAGCTTGTATTCTAGATTATATCTCCATTGCCCCCTGTGCTGTGGTGGTCGATGTTAGCATTTAACCAGGTCGTGACAAGGATTTGAGACGACAGCCGATCTGGGTCGTAATGCAAAGCATCGTAATATTTTGCTGAACCAAGTCCAGTCGCAAAGCACTAATTTAAGTGTCGCATTAAATAAAATGCGGTGCTATTGTAGATATTCATATTTAATTGATATTCCTAGAGTGGTACAGGCAGCTGAAATACACCCAATAGAAAGTAGTGATAGCGGACTCGATGTTGAGACGTGGTTGCGTAGTCTGTCATCTGAATATAGCCCACACGAAATCGACGTTATCCGCCGTGCTAGTGACTTGGCTCAAAAAGCCCACATAGACCAAACCCGTGCATCGGGTGAACCTTATTTTCAACACGTGCTTGCAGCAGCCAATATTCTGGTCAGCCTGAAAATGGATCATGAGGCGATTGCTGCTGCCTTATTGCATGATGTCGCCGAAGACACTTCAACCACCTTAAAAGACATTGAAGCTGAATTTGGCACCACTATTGCCGGGCTCGTCGACGGTGTGACCAAGATGGATGTTATTGATTCCTTGCCGGGTCATGATCCCGCTATGCTTAAAGAGCATGCGCAGGCAGAAAGTCTACGTAAAATGTTACTGGCAATGGCAGAAGATGTGCGAGTCGTATTGATCAAGCTCGCCGACCGTCTTCACAATATGCGAACACTGTCTTGTTTGCGCCCTGACAAACAAAAACGTATTGCAAGAGAGACCCTCGATATATTTGCGCCACTGGCTAACAGGTTAGGAATCTGGCAGCTTAAATGGGAGCTTGAAGATCTTTCTTTTCGCTATCTTGAGCCGGACACCTACAAACGTATCGCTAAAATGCTGGAGATGCGTCGTGTCGAACGTCAGGATTACCTCGATGGGTTTAAAGCTGGTCTTGAGCAAAGCTTACGTGATGCGAACATTGAAGCGGATATCGTCGCAAGACCAAAACATATTTATAGCATTTGGAAAAAAATGCAGCGTAAGAACCTTGATTACCATCAACTCTATGATGTCCTCGGGGTACGCGTATTAGTTAGAGATGTGGCGCAATGCTATGGAGTGCTGGGTATTGTACATTCCGAGTGGAACTACATACGTGGTGAATTTGATGACTATATCGCCACACCAAAAGAAAACAATTATCAATCGTTACATACCGCAGTGGTCGGCCCGCTCGGGCGTACGGTAGAGGTGCAAATTCGTACGCATGATATGAACGCTCACGCAGAACATGGTGTGGCGTCACATTGGGCCTATAAAGAGGCCGCAGTGCATGACGGTGTCTTTGAAGATAAATTGCAATGGATGCGGCAATTGTTGGAATGGAAAGAAGAAGTTTCCGATGCCAGTGACTTTGTTGATCGCTTTAAATCCGAAGTTCATGCAGATCGAATTTATGTCATCACACCGCAAGGCAGAATTATTGATTTAGAGCTTGGCGCGACCCCGGTTGATTTTGCATATCATATTCATACCGAGGTCGGTCATCGTTGTCGTGGCGCTAAGGTTAACCAGCAAATGGTGCCCTTGACGCATACGCTGGCGACCGGCGACCAGGTGGAAATTTTAACTGTAAAACGTGGTGGCCCTAGCCGTGATTGGCTCAATCCACACCAAGGTTATATCAAGACTGCGCGCGCGCGCAGTAAAATACAGCATTGGTTACGCCAACAGGATTTTGAACAAAATTTAACTGCTGGTAAGCACTGGGTAGATAGAGAGTTAGAGCGGCTTGGTTTAAATCAGGTCAATACAAAAAAACTAGCTGAACATTTTAATTGCACAAAAGTAGATAGATTTTACGCGGGAGTTGGTCGTAACGAGATCAAATTAGGTCAAGTTGTGCGCACAGCAGAACGTTTGCTTAATCGAAACACTAGCGAGGCGTCACCAGACTTACCCAAAATAACACCCCAACCCGAAGCGCGTGAGGCGGGGGACATTAACGTGCAGGGTGTTGGTAACTTAATGACACAGCTTGCGCGTTGTTGTAAACCCATTCCGGGCGAGCCTATTGGTGGCTATATTACGCGTGGCGCGGGTGTCAGTATTCATCGTAGAGATTGCAGTAACTATTTGCGGCTCAGTGCCGAATCCCCGCAGCGTTTAATTGAGGTTTCATGGGGGCCTGATCCCGATAAAGATTACAGTGTCGATATTGAAGTTATCGCCTATGATCGTCATGGCCTACTGCATGACGTTACCTCAGTATTTGCTAATAACAAAGTCAATTTAATTGCGGCAAATACTTTATCAGACAAAAGCAGCAATCAGGCCAAGATGCGTTTAACCATTGAGATCAGCAATATCGATGACCTTAGCCGCGTCCTTGCCAAAATCTCGCAACTATCTAATGTCGTGAGCACTCGCCGAATTAGTGGGTAGGCTGTAGTATTAATGAATACTGGTGGCCGTTATTGGTAACGGCCATTTGGTTGCTTGCATAGCTGTCAGAAATATCCTAAATTTTGCGGTTTCAGTGCTATAGGGAATATCTATTCTTCTCCACAACGTTTATGATCTTAAGGTCGATGTTCTGAATCGGCTTTGCATAGGTTAAGCACGTTTGGCTTCAAGCCGATTTTTTCTTTTTTTATCTACACTAATTGCGCTGATTGCTTTTGCCGCAAATTCGGTGCTGTGTCGTTTGGCTTTAGACGTATACGCCACCGATCCCGCTAGTTTCTCTTTATTGCGTTTATTTTCCGGCGCAGTTGCGCTGATTTTAATTGTGGGCGTTTCTAATCGATCGCTACGATCATTGGTGCGTAATAGCACATGGCGCGCATCAATTTCTCTGGCGGTCTATGTTCTTGGTTTTTCTTTTGCGTACATTACGCTTGATGCGGGAATTGGTGCACTGGTTTTGTTTTCTGCTGTGCAATTGACGATGATGGCTGTTGCCTTGTACGAAGGTGAACGGCCACAAATTATTGAATGGTTGGGGTGGTTGTTTGCTTTATCAGGGATTATTGTGTTGGTGGCCCCAGGTGTCTCTGCGCCTTCACCCATAGGCTTGGTATTAATGGTTGTCGCCGGGGTGGCCTGGGCGGGGTACACTTTGCTTGGCAGGGGGGTGACTCAGCCGTTACTTAGTACGGCGAGTAATTTTGTATTTGCCACGGTTATCGTTTTGTTACCGTGTCTGTTTTTACTTAATTTGGATCGTTTGCCTTGGCAGGGTGTTGCACTGGCGCTTTTGTCGGGTGCTATTGCTTCTGGGGCAGGCTACGCAATTTGGTACGCAGTGCTACCGCATATCAGTACAGTGCATGCGGCATTGCTCCAGTTGAGTGTCCCGGTGCTGGCAGCGTTGGGTGGTGTACTATTCATTAACGAGCCAATTTCTACACGGTTTATAATTTCGTGTGTATTGGTGCTCAGCGGTATAGCGTTTGCGATAGGGTACAAAAAAAAGATAAAAAACTTAAGATAGCTAATATGAGGCCTTTGCACGAAGCATCTTTTCCGCTATGGCGGCGTTAAAAATAGTCTCATACCCCAAGGGTACGCAGAAATGCTCATTGACTCTTGTAAACTCGGCAACTGCTTCTTGGCTTTGTCTCCTGAGTCGCTCTGCCTCCTGCATCCGTGCAGTCGTGGGCTTTCGGGGTGTACCCCTCAAGGGGGTATTGAACAGAATCCTTGGGGTATGAGGCTGTTTTTACCTTGCTTTAACGAAAAATCTACGTCGTGAAAAAGTCTCAATATAAACAAAAAAGGTGGGTGTTGAAATGGGTACAGCAGATATATTTGTAATTGCCATGGTGATATTGGCGGTGGTGGTCTTATTCCAAGGTGTGAAATCGGTATCGCAGGGAATGGAATATACGGTAGAGCGTTTTGGTCGTTATACCAGGACGTTAGCGCCGGGTTTGCATTTTATTGTTCCTGTTGTAGATAAAATCGGTGCCAAGTTAAATATGATGGAAACGGTGCTTGATGTGCAATCGCAGGAAGTTATTACGCGCGACAATGCCATGATTAGCGCTGATGGCGTTGTGTTTTTTCAAGTGCTTGATGCGGCTAAGGCAGCCTATGAAGTCAACGATCTGCAACGGGCTATATTGAATTTGACCATGACCAATATCCGTACCGTTATGGGTTCGATGGATCTGGATGAATTATTATCCCAGCGTGACAAAATTAATGCACAGTTACTCGACGTGGTCGATGATGCCACCACGCCTTGGGGGGTTAAAGTTACGCGTATCGAAATTAAGGATATTCAGCCACCAAAAGACCTCGTTGAGGCATTATCTCGACAAATGAAGGCCGAGCGTTTAAAACGCGCGGCGATTCTTGATGCTGAGGGTGTTAAGCAGTCAGAAATTCTTAAGGCAGACGGTGAAAAGCAGGCGGCCATTCTTGAGGCGGAAGGACGTAAGGAAGCTGCGTTTCGCGATGCCGAGGCGCGTGAACGTTTAGCCGAAGCAGAAGCTAAAGCGACAACCGTGGTGTCAAATGCGATCAGCGCTGGTGATATTAATGCTATTAATTATTTTGTCGCCAATAACTATATTAAGGCACTGGAAAAAATTGGTAGTGCGCCCAATCATAAACTGGTCTTTATGCCGCTAGAGGCGGCTAGTGTCATCGGAGCCATTGGTGGTATTACCGAATTAGCAAAATCGGCAATGGAAAAACAAAAGGGTAGTGACAATGCTTGATCAAGTTGATTATTGGCATTGGTGGATATTTGCCGTTGTGCTCGTGATCATTGAAACACTGGCGCCGGGCGCCTTCTTTTTGTGGATGGGGATTGCGGCGGGTATTGTCGGTGTGGTGCTTTATTTTGTTCCGGATATGGCGCCGCCTTTTCAGTGGTCAATTTTCGCTGTGGTATCGGTGGCGACCATCGTTATTTGGCGTTATCGGCTTGCACGCAACCCAACCGAAACGGATCACCCCACACTTAATCGTCGTGGTGCGCAGTATATTGATCGTGTCTTTACATTAGAAGAGCCGATTGTAAATGGCAGTGGAAAAATCACAGTTGATGATTCCACGTGGAAGATACAGGGTGATGATTGCGAGGCTGGTGCGAAGGTGAAGGTGAATGGCGTCGATGGCGTAATTTTGCATGTGAAGCGCCTGAGTTAGGATCGATTTTACTTTTGTATTGATCAAAAAAGGAAGCTATATGCGTTTGATTTTATTGCTTTCCTGCGTAGACATGCCTGGGTTTGTTTCTCGTATATCCACTTTTATCTATGAGCAGGGCGGTAATATCCATAGTTTGGATGAATATGTTGATGTGAACGAGAATTGATTTTTTATTCGGGTGGAATGGAATGTTCAGGGTAATAAGGCTTTTTTGTCTGATCTTGAGAGCAAGTTTGCTCCGTTGACATGGGAGGTTGATGCTGAATGGAGTTTAAAAGATAAAGACGGAAAGTTACGAGTAGCAATTTTTGTTTCTAAGTATGATCATTATTTGCGTGAAATATTATGGCGTTATGATGCGGGAGAGTTACCTGTCAAGGTGGCTGCGATTGTATCTAATCATAAAAATAAAAATGAAGTTAGAAAAACAAACTCACTCGCTGCGAGCCAAGGAGAGCGCAGCGAGGGCGAGTAGTCGCCGATAGGCAACGCTGATTTATTTTTTTCGTAATGAGGAGCGCTAGCGAGTGATGGAGAAGAAAATAAACAGCTATCGTTGCCGTAGAGCCATTGAGGGAGTGCTGCGTAGCCAGCGACGAGCTTGCGATGTTGTGGCGKAGCGGCACGAACGCAGGGCGGTCGGTGCAAAAGGAATCAGTTGTCGCGTAAACGAGTCGGTTTTGCACAGGGAAGTGCAAAATCTATCACGAGATAGCGACACAATCGATGGCTATGACGCGCTGGATCGGATTATCGAAGACACCATCAATGCCAACAGCCCTAACCGGTTTGGCTACGACCTTAATGATAATCGACAAAATAGTCAGACAGATGATCTACTAAATAGCAGTCAAGTTAGTTATATCTCAGGAAGTAACCGTATTAGTGCTAATGATGCATTGGTTGAGACAAATGCACTTAACTTTGAAAGTCGCAATTTAGTGTTTAATGATGCTAACCGACTGTATCAATTGATCGAAGAGGGCACATTAAGGGCCGAATACCTCTACAACGACCAAGGGCAAAGAACCAGAAAGACGATTTTCCAGGCCGATGGCGCGAACGTAGAAAGTATCACCATCTACCACTATGACAGCATGGGCTATTTGATAGAAGAAACCACCGAAACCGGCGAACTCATCAAAGACTACATTTGGCAAGAGGGCATGTACCCGGTTG
>NVRF01000047.1 GCA_002400775.1 Gammaproteobacteria bacterium | reverse complement strand
CCGTTGTGAATAAATTTTCCTGGATAATATCTGCGCCGCGCATTGGGTGAGTGTCCTGAAAAGTATTGGTTCGCGCAGTTTACTAAAGTCAGCGGGAGTGCGGGTGAATTTCAACAGCCTCTTAATGGCTGATGCCGACTATGATCCGCGTGCAATGATTGGTGTTATGGAAATGCTGATCGCTGCATCAGACGGTGACGAGTCGTCAGCCAGAGTATTTTTAATACACACCTAAACCCGGAAAAACAGCGTGAAAAAATCGATAATTCGATACGGCAAGTTTTTGCTGGTGGTGTTCCATTGAGACTAAAACTGAAATTTTCCATCTGTAATTAATTTTTATTTTTTTCGGTAAATTTATTTGTTAGCTTGGTAATAAATAGCCAAAGCAGTCCTGCTAGTGCGCCAAACAGATGGGCTCTTGCGGCGACGGTAAGGTCGTCAGTTAAACCCACAATACGCTCACCTGATAGTTGTTGAATAAGAATGTATAGGCTGATGCTTATTAAGACGAGCGTATTGAAGAGCTTGCTGTACCGATAATCTTTACTTGCCGCAAAATAAAAAAATCCGATTAATACCCCTGAAAATCCGCCATACCACTTAAGCGCTTCGCTAAAGATTAGCAAGCTAATGCTTACAGTGAACATAATAAAAATCATCGGTGCCAGCCAATGCCAATTTGAAAAATACTTGCCGTAAAGTTGTTGTAACAAGATAATTCCAGCCATATTTAATAGCCAGTGAGTCCATGATAAATGGGTGACATGGCCGCTTATTACGCGCCAAATCTCGCCGTTCAGGACGCGCTCAAAATTCAGGTAGAGCAAGCTTCTTATGCTGTCGGGTAGCAGCATGATGGTTGCACTGATCAGTGCCAGCCAATAGAGGTTTTTGCCCTGAAAGTGTTTCATAAGCTGCTTATTATTGTGTGACGTATTTTTTTCATGTCGGTAATGCTCTCTTTGCAAGCAAGTGATTTTCTACATTTTTTTGATTTTGCCAATTAGCGCACATTATTTTGTACCTTCGCTTCCTAGAATCAGACCTATAAAAAGAACCTTATTGGTCGATAAGAAGTTACATGCCCATGGAATGGGTGCCATCAGGGAGTTGAAGCATGAGCAGAATTATAGCGTTAGTTATTTCCTTTTGGGTGAGCAATGTTGTTGCTGGTACGGCTGGCCTACCATTAACTGTTGGTGGAGATAGCTACCTTATAGAGTTAATAGAGAATACCGCACTTGTCGATGGAGCGTCAGCGCAGCTAGGGCAGGACGTGGGCGATCATTATTACGGAGTGATTGCATCAGTTCCGGATAGTTGGGCACGTGTATCAAAAATCGATGGTCAATGGCAGGGCTTGGTCTCAGTATATGGGTCGTTGTATGTCGTCGCGCAGCCCGTGGAAGAAAGCTTGCACACTGCGCAGGCCGCCAGTACTGCAACACCTGCGCACGCCTTGACTGAGTTCGCAGAAGAGATGGGCAGCTGCGGCGTTGGCGGGCACGAGGGCGAAGCGGCAACATCCTTGGCGTCAATTATGGGATCTGGTATAGCTGAGGAAGTCGCATTTTCAAGTTTTTGCGCTGCGCAGGTTGATGGTATCTGTATTTTGCCGGAGATCGAGTTTGTTTTTGACATGGCTTTCCAGTCATTGTACGGCGCCAGCGCGGCAGCTCAGGCGACGGCATTAATTAACACTGCTGAAGGGTTTTATAGGCAGGATCGAGCCGAAATGGACGGTAACAACGGCATGAACATGGCTTTTGATGCCATTACTGTTGAATTTCTATCATCTGAGTTGTTTAGCGCTACAACTGATGCCAGCAGTTTCTTGAGAGATATTCGTTCGAAAAAAACTAATGGCGAAATACCTTTCGTTAAAAACAGTCGTGCTCTGTTGCATGTTATAACAGGGCGAAATTTTGATGGTTCTACGGCCGGTATTGCCTTCGTTGATGCTATTTGTGATAACAATGGTTATGGAACGGGTACGACCTCTGTGGTGGGTAGTATTCCGCTCACTGCGGTTGTAATGGCGCATGAGCTTGGGCATAACTTCGGTTCATTTCACGATGGCGATACTGCAAGCAGTGCGCTTGCAGGTATGTGTGCCAACGAAACGCATATTATGTCTTCCAGAGTAAGGAATAGTGTTTCTGGTTTTTCCAGTTGTTCAGTCACGCAAATGGTCGATGCTGTCGAAAGGGTGGCGTCGCCGAGGCAGTGTTTTAATTATCCTGCGGATATTGCGATATCCAATGTAATCAGCCCGATAAACGTTAACGTAGGTGATACTTTTAGCGCTTCTCATATGGTTTCTGTTGTGGCTGTCGGTTTTCAGCCAGTTAACCAGATGACATTGACGGGCACCTCAAATGTGGGTGCGAAATTCACTAACGTTACGGCTAACGGCAATGCCTGTGATATCAGTGCTGATCAAGGGTATGAAAGGACGAGTTACCGCTGCATTGTCAATAATGGCGGTGCCGATGTCACAATCAATATTGATGGAACCATCACGGGCTGGGATGCGCAGGCGGTTATCCGCTATGTAGCAAGTGTGTTTACTGACGATGCAGTTGATGTGTTATTGGGTAATAATAGAGCCACTACGACAATGGCTGTGGCGGGCACGATTACAGAGGCACCACCACCGATTGGGGTTGATGCGTTAAGTGGCGATGACAGTGTAAGCAGTAACAGTGCCAGCAGCGGAGGAGGTGGCGGCGGAAGCTTGGGTTGGCCGTGGGTTCTAAGCTTGCTTGGATTGCTGTTTCGTCGCGTACGTTCTTGATTAAATTTGTTATGTTGTGTTGTGTTGTCGTGAAGTAGTGTGTCTTAATAATGTGGTGGTTTTTCGTCCGACATGTCTAGTGTCTGGCCTGTTGTTTGTAGATTTTGATAACGTTCGGCAAGCGACTTTATTAGGTCTTCTAGCTGGCTGATTCTTCGTTGTTGATTTATAACAACATCGTTTAGTTGTTGCAGCGTATCTTCCTGATAAGAGATACGAGTTTCTATATCAATTAATCTATTTTCGTTCACGATGGATACTCCATACATGCTGGTCTAGCCGTTGTTAATAGGCTGGCTTTAATGAGTGAGTGGTTTGTATTTGATGCGATGTGGTTGTTCTGCATCGGCGCCAAGGCGACGTTTTTTATCTTCTTCATAGTCGGCATAGTTACCTGTAAACCATTCCACCTTGCTGTTACCCTCGAAGGCGAGAATATGTGTCGCGATGCGATCGAGAAACCAGCGATCATGTGATACCACCAAGGCTGTACCGGCAAAATCAAGCAGGGCTTCTTCCAGTGCGCGCAAGGTTTCAATATCAAGGTCGTTAGTCGGTTCATCGAGCAGAATGACGTTGCCGCCACTGCGTAGTAACTTGGCAAGATGAACGCGATTACGTTCGCCGCCAGAGAGCTGTCCCATATGTTTTTGCTGGTCATGCCCTTTAAAATTGAAACGACTGACGTAGGCACGTGAAGGCATTTCGTATTTGCCAACCTGAATAATGTCGGCACCATCGCTGATTTCTTCCCAAACTGTTTTATTGTCGTCGAACTGATCGCGCATTTGTGTGACTGAAACGAGCTGCACGGTAGGGCCAATGGTTAATGTTCCGCTATCGGGTTGTTCGTCACCGGTCAGCATTTTTAATAGTGTCGATTTACCCGCACCGTTCGGGCCGATAATGCCGACGATGGCGCCGGGAGGGATTTTAAAGTTCAGATTTTCGATGAGCAAGCGATCATCGAAGCCTTTCTGTACGGCATCTGCTTCAATAACAAGATTACCAAGGCGTTCGGAAACAGGGATATAAATTTCGTTAGTTTCTGCGCGCTGTTGATATTCACGCGAGTTTAATTCTTCAAAGCGTGCAAGACGTGATTTACTCTTGCTGTGGCGGCCTTTGGCATTAGAGCGCACCCAGTCGAGTTCGTGCTTAATAGCGCGCTGCTTGGCCACTTCTTGTTTGGCCTCGGTTTGCAGGCGTGCATCCTTTTGTTCCAGCCAAGAGCTGTAGTTGCCTTCCCACGGAATGCCGCGACCACGATCCAGTTCCAGAATCCAGCCGGCGACGTTATCAAGGAAGTAGCGATCATGGGTGATGGCTACGACAGTTCCTGAGTACTCGGCAAGAAAATGTTCCAGCCATGCGACAGATTCAGCATCGAGATGGTTGGTGGGTTCGTCAAGCAGCAACATATCGGGTTTTGATAATAGCAGGCGGCAGAGTGCTACCCGGCGTTTTTCACCACCGGAGAGTTTGTCGACGTTGGCATCCCAGGGCGGCAATCTTAATGCATCCGCGGCGATTTCGAGTGTACGTTCGATTTCCCAGCCGCCACAGGCATCGATGGCATCTTGTAGTTTGCCTTGTTCGGCAAGCAGGTCATTCATCTCGTCGTCAGTCATTGGTTCAGCGAATCTATCGCTGATGGCGTTGAAACGTTCTAACAGCGCGATAGTTTCACTCATGCCTTCTTCGACATTGCCGCGGACGTCTTTGTCGCCGTTGAGTTGAGGCTCTTGAGATAGATAGCCAATTCGGGTGCCGGGCTGTGGCCGTGCTTCACCGTTAAACTCTGTATCGACGCCAGCCATGATGCGTAGCAAGGTGGATTTACCCGCGCCATTGAGTCCGAGCACGCCTATCTTGGCGCCAGGGAAAAATGACAGAGAAATATCTTTTAAAATCTCGCGCTTGGGCGGAACCACTTTGCTAACGCGGTTCATGGTGTAGACGTACTGAGCCATAGGGTATCTCTAGCTTTTAATGTTTAATCGGTTGCTATAACTTATTTGTCGAAAACCTTGTGAGCAGCCGCTAAGGCAGCGCCACGATTGATCGGTGCGTTAGCACTGCCAAGCACATCTTCAAGTGCGGCAAGGCATAACAAAACGTTACGACGATTTGAGGCGTAGCCCATGAGGCCAATGCGCCAAACTTTACCTGCCATAACACCAAGGCCGGCGCCAATTTCAAGGTTGTAGTCAGCGAGCAGTTTGCTACGGACTGCGGCATCATCGGTGCCTTCAGGAATGGTGACTGCATTGAGCTGAGGTAGGCGGTCAGCTTTATTAACGACAAACTCCAGTCCCATTGCTTCTAGGCCATCGCGTAATGCAGCGTGATTATGGCTGTGGCGCGCCCAGGAATTTTCCAGTCCTTCTTCTTGCAGAATAACCAGCGATTCGTGTAACGCGTACAGAGCGTTGATGGGTGCGGTGTGATGGTAAGCACGTTTAGCACCAGAACCCCAATAGCTCATAACCAGGTTAAGGTCGAGAAACCAGCTCTGTACTCTGTGCGTGCGGGCCTTGATTTTTTCAACAGCACGCTCGCTAAAACTAACGGGTGATAAGCCAGGTGTACACGACAGGCATTTTTGGCTGCCGGAATAAATTGCATCGATCTTCCATTCATCTACCTTTAAAGGAGATCCGCCAAGCGAGGTCACTGCATCAACGATAGTTAAGCAATCGTGCGCATGGGCTAATTTTACTAATGTTTCGATATCAGAGCTGGCACCGGTAGACGTTTCGGCGTGAACCATGGCCACGACTTTGGCATCAGGGTTGGCTTTAAGTGCTGTTTCGAGTTTGTTGGCATCAATGGCATCACCCCAGGCGTCTTCTACCATGACGGCCTTGCCGCCGCAGCGCTCAACGTTCTCTTTCATGCGGCCGCCAAAAACACCATTCTGACAAACGATGACGGTGTCACCAGGCTCGACAAGGTTGACAAAGCAGGTTTCCATGCCGGCAGAGCCAGGTGCGGAGACGGGCATGGTCAGCGTATTTTGTGTCTGAAAGGCATAATGTAGAAGCTCTTTCAATTCTTCCATCATGACAATAAATTGTGGGTCAAGATGGCCGATGGTTGGTCGTGACATGGCTTCTAAAATTCGCGGGTTAACGTCAGAGGGGCCAGGCCCCATAAGAGTACGCTGCGGTGGAATAAATGATGTGATCGCCATGAGTTTCTCGCTTTTGTTCGTCAAAATTACAATAGTGACCTGGCCCCCCTTTTGGTGAGGCAGTCACTTATGGGAAGCTAAAGGGCGCTTAGTCTATCGAGAATTGGGTTTTTGTGCCATAGAATCGGTTACCAGTGAAGGGCGAAACAGAAGTTGGGTAATAAGTCTTTAGCCAACTTTAGTCACGCGCAGCGCCATCTGTCGTGGCCAGAGAACTTAGTACTGTTGTATCGGGGGCGAGGCGTAGGGGGGAATTAGCCCGTCGTATGTCTGCTCGAAACGCAGCGCAAGCCTGTGTATGATGCGCAGCTATGAACAAGCCGCTTACACTCAATGATTATAATCGCGCTGATGTTATAGCGTCGCTCCTCAGCGTCAATGACTTTGTCCGCTGGGTGACCACCTGTCTAAATTCGGCTAACTTGGTATACGGTCATGGTTATACCAATGCTGTCGATGAGGCCTTACCCCTGGTTTTGCATGGTATCAATATGGACATGCCGGTGCCGCCAGAGACCTTGCAGTCTCATTTATCAACGATTGAAAAAAAGCGCATTATTGAACTAACGGAACGTCGCATTGATGGCCGTATTCCCGTCGCTTATCTGACACAAAAGGCGCAATTTTCGGGTCTTGATTTTTATGTAGATGAGCGCGTATTAGTGCCGCGTTCGCCCATTGCAGAGTTGATTGAACAGGGTTTTGAGCCGTGGTTAGAAGCGACAAAGATTGAACGTGTGCTCGATCTTTGTACCGGTAGTGGTTGTATCGGTATTGCATGCGCTTACGGTTTTCCCGAAGCGCAGGTGGATATTGTTGATCTTTCGCCGGATGCCCTGGATGTGGCGCGAATAAATATTAGTAAGCATGGTCTTGAGGGTTGTGTTGAAGCGATTAAATCAGATTTATTTTCTGCGCTTGATGGACGAAGCTACGATTTGATCGTCAGTAATCCTCCTTACGTGCCACAGGCGAGTTATGACGCGTTGCCACCTGAGTTTGAACATGAGCCAGAGATGGGTTTGGTGTCAGGCGTTGATGGCCTCGAACATGTTAAGCGCATACTTAACGAAGCAGCAAACTATCTTGGTGAACAAGGTTGGTTATGTGCAGAGGTTGGAGAGGCGCGTGATGCTCTGGAAAATAAATGGCCTGAAGTGCCTTTTATCTGGCCAGAGTTCGAGCGTGGCGGAGGCGATATATTTTTACTGGATGCGCAGGCTCTGCGACGTCACTTTTAGGCGGTGGTGAGTAGTGATGCAAGGCTTGGCTGACTAAATTCGGTATTCATATTCGCCATTGATTGTTATCTCCAGCGTAAGTCTATCTGATTGCAGGGTATGGCGGAAAATACGTGGCCATTTTACATAGCGCTGTTTTGGTGAGAATTAAAACAAGAAGTCGGTACAATAATCTTATGTCAGGAAATACGATAGGTCGTTTGTTTAGTGTCACCAGCTTTGGTGAAAGTCATGGTGCGGCTATTGGTGCTACCGTGGATGGCTGCCCTCCGGGAATGGAGTTGAGCGTTGAAGATTTGCAATATGATTTGGAGCGTCGGCGTCCAGGTAAATCGCGTCATACTACGCAGCGCCGTGAGAGCGACGAAGTGGAAATTTTGTCAGGTGTGTTTGAAGGCAAGACGACAGGTACGCCGATTGCTTTGTTGATCCGAAATATTGATCAGCGTTCTAAAGATTATTCTGATATCAAAGACCGCTTTCGTCCGGGGCATGCTGATTACACTTATGAACAGAAATACGGTTTCAGGGATTATCGTGGTGGTGGCCGGTCCTCCGCGCGCGAAACCGCATCACGTGTTGCCGCTGGTGCCATTGCCAAGAAGTATTTGAAAACRCGTTATGGTGTTAGTATTCACGGTTATCTTTCTCAGTTAGGCCCGATTCGGGCCGAAACAGTTGACCTTGATGTGGTTGAAGGCAACCCTTTCTTCTTTCCTGACGCATCTCGCATCGGCGAGCTTGAGCAGTATATGGACGCCTTGCGTAAAGAAGGTAATTCCATCGGCGCGAGAATTAATGTGGTAGCTAAAGGCGTGCCACCGGGTTGGGGTGAGCCTGTATTTGACCGATTAGATGCTGATCTGGCCCACGCATTAATGAGTATAAATGCGGTTAAAGGCGTTGAGATAGGTGCCGGTTTTGATGTGGTTGAGCAAAAAGGTTCCGAGCATCGTGATGAAATACGTCCGGATGGTTTTTTGAGTAATCGCGCGGGTGGAGTTCTTGGTGGTATTTCTTCAGGCCAGGACATTAGCGCGAGTATCGCTTTAAAACCCACTTCGAGCATTCGCTTGCCGGGTCAAACGGTTAATGTTGAGGGTGGGTCTGTAGATGTCGTAACCACCGGCCGACATGACCCCTGTGTTGGTATTCGTGCAACGCCGATCGCCGAGGCGATGGTGGCCATTGTCTTGCTCGATCATGCGCTACGCCATCGTGGCCAGAATGCTGACGTAAACTCTGGCACACCTGTTGTGCCGGCATCGACTGAAAGCGACTAAACGAGCGTTTCTGCGCTCGTTTAGTCGCCCCTGAACATGGGAGCAAACGTTCCTTATTGGCGCTTGTCGTCTTTCTATTTTTTCTTCTTTGCCGTGCTGGGTAGTTTTGTGCCCTATTGGAGTCTCTACCTTAAAGAGTTAGGTTTTTCTGCGGCTGAAATTGGTGAGTTGCTTGCCATTTTTATGTTAATGAAAGTGGTGTCGCCGAATCTTTGGGGTTGGGTGGCTGATCATAGTGGTCGTCGTATTCAGTTAACGCGTTGGCTTGCTGTATTTGCAACGCTTGGTTTTTGCACGGTTTTTATTGGCGATAGTTATGCGGCGATTGTTGTGTGCATGATGTTGTTCAGCTTGTTTTGGCATGCCATTACACCGCAATTTGAAGCGACTACTTTAAATCACTTAGGGGCCGATGTTCATCGGTATAGCCATATTCGTTTATGGGGTTCAGTCGGGTTTATTGTTGCGGTTGTCGCGCTCGGTCCTGTGCTTGAGAAAAACGGTGCATCGTGGTTATTACCAGTGATGGTAGTGCTGCTGATGTTAACTGCAATAGTCGGGTTTCTCGTGCCGAGTGACAAGGGCCATCACTTACCATCGCCTTCGCATGGTATTTTCAAGATTTTGAAAAGGCCGGAAGTCATCGGCTTGTTGTTGGCGAGCTTTTTGATGCAGTTGAGTCACGGGCCTTACTACACGTTTTATTCAATTTATCTACAAACCGCAGACTACTCACGAGGTTTTATTGGCGTCTTGTGGGGCTTGGGCGTGTTGGCAGAGGTAGCACTGTTTATTGTGGTGCACCGTATTTTTAATGGCTTTAGCCTACGTTTTTTGATGTTAGCCAGCTTATTGCTAACTTCAGTTCGCTGGATATTAATTGCGTATTTTGTTGATCAGGTGGCCGTGTTGATTGTTGCACAATTACTGCATGCGGCCAGTTTTGGCTTGTATCACGCAGTTGCTATGCAATTGATACACCATCATTTTGTTGGTAAGCATCAGGTTCGCGGTCAAAGCTTGTATAGCAGTGTTAGTTTTGGCGTAGGCGGCGCATCCGGCAGCTATGTCGGTGGTGAGCTGTGGGATAGTCATGGCGCTGCGGTGGTTTTTTCGCTGGCTGCACTGGCGGCTGCACTGGCATTTGTGATTACGTGGTTGACGGTGCGTTTTGGCCGAGTTTCATCGGCAACTCTCTAGCAGGCTGTTGAAATTCACCCGGACTCCCGCTGACTTTAGTAAACTGCGCGAACCAATACTTTTCAGGACACTCACCCAATGCGCGGCGCAGATATTATCCAGGAAAATTTATTCACAACGG
>NVRF01000046.1 GCA_002400775.1 Gammaproteobacteria bacterium | reverse complement strand
TGATCTATTCCGCTCCCACCTGTCGCAAATACTCAAGCTGTCGCATCCACTGTGCCGGTTGTCCGAGAGGATCAACTGGGCGCGTATCGAACAAGACATTGATGTAATTTATAGCGCAGGCCCAGGTCAACCGGCCTTGCCAACCCGTCTTTTGGTCGGCCTGCATTATCTCAAGTACACGTTCAATGAAAGTGACGAAAGTGTGGTTGAGCGTTGGATAGAGAATCCGTACTGGCAGTACTTGTGTGGCTATGAGCACCTGCAACACGAGCCCCCCCTGCATCCCACCAGTTTGGTTAAGTGGCGCCACCGAGTAGGCGACAAACTAGAAACTCTACTCACTGAGACCATTCAGGTAGCAATGGAAACCGGCGCGATGAAACGCACGATGGTGAAACGCGTCAATGTGGATACCACCGTCCAAGAAAAGGCGATAGCGTTTCCAACCGATGCACGTTTGTATCAGAAGATGCGAGTCACGTTGGTTCGAGCGGCACAAAAGCGAGGCATACGATTACGCCAAAGCTACCGATTGGTTGGCAAGAAAGCGTTTATTATGCAGGGGCGTTATGCTAGCGCGCAACAGATGAAGCGAGCCGCCCGACAAACACGCAAGCTCAAGACCTATCTGGGCCGAGTTATTCGTGATCTTGAACGCAAGTCCAAGGTAGGGGACGAGGCAATGCAGGACTTATTAGCGCGAGCCAGGCGAATACGAGCGCAGCAGCGCCATGACAGCAACAAGTTGTATAGCGTGCATGAGCCAGAGGTGCGTTGTATCGCCAAAGGCAAGGCGCATAAGCGCTATGAATTTGGCGCCAAAGCATCGTTCGTAACCACCTCAAAAGGCAATTGGCTGGTCTGCGCCCAAAGCCTGGATGAGAACCCGTACGACGGGCACACACTACAAGGCGCGTTGGATCAAACGCAAGCTTTAACGGGAATCACGCCTCAGTTTGCTTATTGCGATCAAGGCTATCGGGGGCACGGTGTTAAAGGCGCAACAACAGTGCATGTTGTGGGTAAGCTTCCTAAGCGAGCGTCGGCCAGTGCTCGACGTTGGATGAAGCGTCGGGCGGCGATTGAGCCGACTATCGGGCATCTCAAATCCGATCATCGGCTGAGCCGAAACACCCTGAAGGGCAATGCCGGTGATCGAGCTAACGTCGTATTGGCAGCCGCTGCTTACAATCTGGCTAAGTTACTGGCTTGGTTTTATTGGCTCTGTCTTTTCGYTCGAAAAATRCTCACTTGGCAAACGTTTTATCGGCTTGAAGCAAAATTATTGCTGGCTGAATAGTGGATACTTCAGGGGCGACTACTTAATTCGAGGGTAGAAAGTTATTTTTTAAGCTTGATGAAATAATGGTTTTTTAAATGTTCTTGATAAACGTTAAAAATAACTGGGATTCCCGATAATATTGTTTTGTGGGGTATTTTTCCCATAAAACATACTGTTAGAGCAACAAAAAATAAATATTGGAGAGTAATTTGAAATTAACAGATGCTATTAATAACTTAGGAACTCACGAGGTGATTCGCATTGCAGAGGATATCGCTAGGGAATTAGGCATTGATTGGAACGATGGTTCACGTTTCGTACTTACAGTTATTGCTAATGATGTAGGGCGAGTCCCCGGTAATATTGGCGGTAAAAATGATGACGAAAGAGCTGTCATTCAAAAATGGTTAAATAAATATAAAAGCGGCTATGAGGGAAGAGCCTCACAAAGAGTATCAAATCCACCAGGTACTGTTGCAGATCCAATAATTGAAAAAATCATTGGCACACGTATTCCTGATTTAACAGATGATGATCTAGCTAAGATAACTTATGCTCATAGGCTGGGCATGTCTGCTGAAAATATCCTTGGCTTAATACTTGAAGAATACTTATCAGATAATTTAAAAGCTAATGGGTGGCACTGTGCTTGGGGTGAAACCGTCAAAGCGGTTGACTTTGTTAATGAAGATGGGCGTCTTTTACAAATTAAAAACAGGAGTAACTCTGAAAATAGTTCAAGCAGTAGTGTGCGTGATGGCACTGTAATAGAAAAATGGTACAGAATAAAAGCGGACAGAGTCGAGTACATGTGGGGTGTGCTAAATGATTTATGTAGCACTACGCATTTGTCTGAAGAAGGATTCGTTCAATTCATAAAAGACACTTTAACTTCAAATCCCGATTGTCTTGCTGTAGAGCAAGGAAATTCATGGGATTCTAACTAACCAAACAATAATTCTTCTTGCACAGCATGGTTATTTTCAGTGGCTTTTTTTAGAGCAATATTAAATTGTTTTTCCCATTCAACATTACTTGTGTTTTTGTATCTCGAGAATTTAAACCCCAAAAACTGCTGAGGCTTGTCTCCTTTTAATAAATGCAATATATGCACACCAACAGCATAGCCCAAACTGTTTGGTACGGAATTGCCAACTTGTTTATATTGTTGAATTAAAGATCCGCTTAATTCCCATGCGTCAGGAAATTCCTGTATTCTTTTATATTCCTGTATTGAAAGAGGTCTATTTTCTTCTGGATGCGATAAATCAGTAGCAGGCATCGTAGGATGGGTCACTAAAGTTGGTGACGGTTTATTCCAATGAAGTCGTCGTAAAAAACCTGTTTTTCCACCACCTGCGTAAAATGATTTACCTAATGCTTCTTTTTGTAAACCTGCAGGTAAATTTTTCCAGTTTTCACCWGATTTTAATAGYCTGTAATATTTAAGKCGCTTCTCAGGAAARTTTAAATGGTTRTGYTCTTTTAAGCCTTKAGTTGCTTGTTTAAATGTCTTCCATTTTTTTAAACCAAAYTCCTTGTTATYTGAGTGGGTWGGYGTCAARAACGGTGGCGGTGAACCATYTCTTGAGCAAATAATTATTACTCTCTCTCTAACTTGTGGAGTACCAAAATTGGCAGAGTTATAAAGATTAAAAGAATAAGAATAACCTGATTTTTTCAATTTAGTTATTATAAAGTTTAACGCACCTCCTTTTAGTTCATCTGCTGATAAATCAGGAAATTCATCTCCTCTTTGGTCATGAGGGCGATGCTCTAAAGGACATGACATTAATCCACGTACATTCTCAATAACCAAATATTTTGGCTTTAATTCTAATGCTAAATCTATATATTTTATAAATACATTCCCTCTATCATCATTGAATGCTTTTCTCTTACCTGCGGTACTAAATGCTTGGCAAGGAGGCCCGCCAACCATTAAATCAATATCATCACTATCATTTAATCCGGCAGCATCGAGAATGTCATTTTTAGAATACAGATTTATATCACCTAATAGCGCCATATTTGGTTTATTCAACGCTATCGTTTGTCTGCAAAATTTATCAACTTCACAGGCTAAACGTATATCAAAGCCTGATTTCTCCAGCCCAAGGTCTAAGCCCATAGCTCCAGAAAAAAAACTTAGAGCAATAGGTTTATTATTGGCTTCTGAGGTAGCATCATAGGAGGGGTGGTCTTCTGCAATCATATGGGCACTCTTAATACCATAATATTTTAAATTATTACTATCAATTATCCATGAGCGTCCAAATTTCTTTGCAGGTATGGCTTTTGAACGGCATAATGTACGCACACGCTGTACACTTATATTAAGTAGGTCAGCAGCTTCTTTTATTGTTATATCGGTACTCATAATTTGTTTCCTTTGCGAAACTATTGGCAAGTACCTATATTAGCCATAAAATTGGGCATGTCAACAGGCATACTCTAACAAGTGGAAGCAAAAACTGGCGTCAGGTCTTTGATTTATGATGGTAACTCAACTGGTCTTGATGGATAGTTATCATTGCAGGGGAATTGTTAAGAATCATAAATTAAAGGCCTGCCCCTGTTATTTCTTGTTCGCATGAAGAAAGTCTGCACCAAGGTGCCAGTAGTTCGTCCATAAAATCCCATTGAAGCCCCGTTAACAGGTGCTATAATCAGACCTGTTAAGTTCTATTTTGATGAGGTTGGTCCCATGCAAATTAAGTTCTCTGAAGACATAATTCCCCTTACGGATCTGAAGGTTAACCCTGGTAAGGTGATAAATCACGCGAAAGATAGCCATCGTCCTATATTGCTCACGAGCCGAGGTAGAGGTGTGGCCGTAGTGCAAGGCCTTGAAGAATATGAAAAAAGTGAGGAAGAAAGAGAGTTCATGAGAGCCGTTGCTACTGGGCTGATAGAGGTGCGTGAAGGCAAAGGGTTGGAATTAGATGAAGTGAAGAAAAAGCTGGGTATAGAGTAAGTGAAGATATTTGTATCTAATGCTGCATATGGGGATTTGGAAGGTATCAAAGAATATTATGAGGAAGAGGGTGTTCCTCATATTGGTAAGCAATTTATAACTTCGATTATTGAACATGTTCAAACGTTGGTGGATAACCCAGATATTGGGCGGGTAGTACCAGAGTTTGGAGAAGAGGGGATAAGGGAGCTAATTCATTCTCCATTTCGTATTGTTTATCTGAGAGGACAAGATTCAATCCACGTCATACGGGTGTGGCGTAGTGAACGTTTACTCAAGTTACCAGAGAACGAAATATAAGAAAGTATTTAGCGTCAGAGCAAAACACTTGTTCAACCACACAAATTACTGTGATGAAAATGCAGGTGATCATCAATAAACGAGCTTATAAAAAAGTAACTGTGGCCGTAGCCTTTTTGTAGGCGCAATTCTAATTTTTGTTCGACTTCATTGCAGGCCTTCTGAAACAAATCTGGTTTTAATTCTGTTTCATAAAAGTCATCGGCCAGTCCTTGGTCTATCAATATCTTGTTATGCTTCTTTGTCCCGCCGTATTTCTTGACCAGCTCGCAGGCATCGTATTTTTTCCAGTTACTATGTGACTCGCCAAGATAGTTGGTAAAGGATTTTTGTCCCCAAGGTACTTGCATGGGTGCGACGATGGGTGCAAAGGCGGAAATGCTTTTGAATAACTCCGGGTGTTTGAGTCCAATCGTTAAAGCACCGTGACCACCCATAGAATGACCGGATATTGCTTGTCGATCACGATCTACTGGGAAATTTTCAACAATTAATTTTTGTAAATCTTTGATAATATAGGAATACATGTTGAAGTGTTCAGACCATGGCGATTGTGTGGCATCGAGATAAAAACTCGCTCCTTGCCCTAGGTCGTAGGCATCGTCATTCGGTACATTGCCACCGCGCGGGCTGGTGTCGGGGGCAACGATAACCATGCCGAGTTCGGCAGCAAGTTTGTAAGCACCTGCTTTGGTCGTAAAGTTATCCTCAGTACAGGTTAGGCCTGATAACCATGTGAGTGTAGGAAGACGACCGATTTTGTTTGGTACAAATACGGTTAATCGCATCGGCGTCTTGGTGGCAGCCGAGTCGTGTTGTATGTAACTGAGCGTGCCACCAAATAGTCGATGGGTTTTTAATGCTTGCATGAGTTCAGTTACCTAATACACGACAACAGAACGAATGGATTCGCCTTCGTGCATAAGATCAAATGCCTTGTTAATATCCTTAAGAGGCATGGTGTGGGTGATTAAGTCATCGATGTTAATTTTTCCATCCATATACCAATCTACAATTTTAGGCACGTCTGTTCTACCTCTGGCACCACCAAAAGCTGAGCCACGCCATACGCGACCAGTAACGAGTTGAAACGGTCGTGTTGAAATCTCTTTACCGGCACCAGCAACGCCGATAATTACTGATTCCCCCCAACCTTTATGGCAGCATTCCAGTGCCTGACGCATGGTCTCGACATTACCGATGCACTCGAAGGAGTAATCGGCACCGCCGTTGGTGAGATCCTGAATTTCTTCAATGAGGTTATCGGTCTTTTGTGGATTAATAAAATCGGTCATACCAAATTGTTTGGCGAGATCAAGCTTGCGTTCATTGATGTCGATGCCAATAATTTTATTGGCGCCAACCATGCGCGCACCTTGAATAACGTTGAGCCCGATACCACCGAGACCAAATACAACAACGTTGGAACCCGGTTCAACTTTGGCATCAAACACGACAGCACCGACACCTGTGGTGACACCGCAACCGATGTAACAGACTTTTTCAAAGTCGGCATCTTTACGAATTTTAGCAAGGGCGATTGCAGGTAACACAGTGTAGTTAGAGAAGCTTGAACAACCCATGTAATGCAATATTGGCGTGCCGTCGATAGAAAAACGAGAGCTGCCATCTGGCATTAAGCCCTGACCTTGGGTGGAACGTATGGCCTGACACAGATTGGTTTTGGGGTTAAGGCAGTAATCACACTCGCGGCACTCTGGCGTGTAAAGTGGAATAACATGATCGCCAACGGCAACGCTGGTGACGCCTTCACCGATTTCGACTACTACACCAGCACCCTCGTGTCCGAGAATGGCAGGGAAGGCACCTTCGGGGTCGTCACCTGAAAGGGTAAAGGAATCGGTGTGGCAGATACCGGTTGCTTTAAGTTCTACCAAGACTTCACCTGCTTGTGGGCCTTGCAGGTCAACCTCTTCAATAGAGAGTGCCTGACCGGRCTTCCAGGCTACCGCTGCTTTAGTTTTCATTGTTATTTTCTGCCTGCTAGAATGGTAAACGTAGGGTACCGAGCGGTTAATGAAATTACAATGCTAAAAAATTCTATAAGCAGGGGATAACCACACTACAGTGGTATATCAATAAGCCAATACGACCTGTCTGCTTACAATTTCTTCTTTAATATGCTTGGGTTGTTGCTTGACCCAGTGCTCTAAGCGTAATGCATCGCCGTGTTCACCGATTTCCTGTTCGAAGACGAGCTTAATAGGGGAACGACCTTTTAAATACTTGGCGCCTTTGCCTGCACCATGTTGCTCAAACCGTCGGTCGACGTCAGTGCTAATACCGGTATATAAAGAATGGTCAGCAGCACGAATAATGTAGACAAACCAGCGTTGCTGACTCACAAAGAGTCATCACTATTTGCTTGAATGTGTGCGGCGTGTTTTTTTCGCAGGTGACGCAGCTTCCCTCGTTTTTCCCAATTTTGCACGACTTGCCAGCGCCATAAAAGACGTATTGTGAGACTACCTAATATAGCTGACGTAACTGCTAAAATAAAACAGCCAAGTAAGAGGGGTTGCCATACGCTACCAAGGCTGGATTGTAGCCAGGCCCACGACATTTCGAAGCTGAATTTACCTCCTTTTTCCCCGAGCAGTAGATTACCTAATGTATAGGCGGTGTAAAAAAAAGGCGTTATGGTAATGGGGTTGGTAATCCAGCATAGGACAACCGAGACGACAATATTGACGCGTGAGCCAATGGCAATAGCGGCAGCGACGACCATTTGAAACGGAATTGGCATGAAGGCAATAAAAAGCCCCACTGCAAAACCACCTGATACCGAGCGGCGATTTAAGTGCCATAAATTAGGGTCGTGCAGCAGTGTGCCAAACATACTGATGTAAGGATGGTTACGTATAGTGTGGCTCTTGGGTATCCATTGTTTGATCAATCGTTTTGGCATTCCCTAGGTCCCAATGTATAATGTGGTTTGTTGCATACTATTTTACGGACTGACCATGCGATTAGGGACAATCGCTTTTCTTGCGGGCATACTGATTGCCCTGCAATTTACTCATCTACCGGCGCCGGCATGGTCGCTACTGCTGTTTCCGCTCCTGTTTGTATCACTACGGTTGCCTTACGTTGGCACCGTAGCACTATTGCTTGTGGGTGTGCTCTGGTTATCACTGCGCGCGTCTTTCTTATTAGACGGCACTATAGCAGCCGAGCTTGAGGGCAAGGACGCGATTATAGAGGGATCGATCGTATCTATACCAGTAACAAAAGAAAATTTCAGTAAATTTCTTTTTAGTGTTGATGCTATGCACATTGATGGTGTGAAAATAACAGGGCCTAAACGCATCAGATTATCATGGTATGGGAAAGGTTCAAAGGCCGTGGCATCAGGGCAGCGCTGGCGGTTCACAGCGAGGCTTAAGCGTCCTTACGGAACGATGAACCCCGGCGGCTTCGACTATGAACGTTGGTTGTTTCAAAACCGTATCAACGCAACAGCTTATATTCGTATTAATTCCGCCAACACGCAGCTAGACAATGTTAGCGATATTGATTCATTTTATCGCTTGCGACAGCATTTACATGACCGTATTGGCGATTTGGTCGGTGATTCAACGCAAGTCGGCATCATTCAAGCATTAGCCTTGGGTGAACGTGGACAAATATCGCAAGAGCAGTGGCAACGTTTACAAGAGACAGGTACCAACCATCTGGTTGCGATATCCGGCCTTCATATTGGTTTAGTGGCTGCTTGGGTGTTTTTTCTTGCGCGATGGTTATGGTCGCGCAGCCTGGCACGGTTTTACCGTATTCCAGCGTCGCGTGTTGCGGCTGTCCTGGCATGGTGCGCGGCGTTTAGTTACGCCGCTATGGCCGGGTTTTCAATTCCAACACAGCGCGCTTTGGTAATGGTATCGGTAGTCATGCTCGGTATCATTTCGCAACGCCCCTTAGCGCTCAGCCATGTATGGGCTTTATCACTATTGGCAGTACTTATCTATGATCCGTTGGCTCCTTTATCAGCCGGTTTTTGGCTTTCTTACGCAGCAGTGGGAGTTATTTTATTTGCCTTGGGCAACCGTCTGACAAACACCGGGCTTTGGTGGCGCTATGGTCGCGTTCATGTGGTGGTTGCACTGGGTTTGGCACCCTTACTTATCGTCTTGTTTCAGAACGTGCCGGTGTTATCTCCACTGGCCAACTTTATCGCCGTACCGTTGGTTAGCCTGGTTACCGTACCGCTGACATTATTAGCTTTACCCTTTGTTGATTTACTTCCTAAATTATCCGGACTGTTATTGCTGGGGGCTCATTACAGTTTGCTGTTGTTGGAACAAGTGCTAGCAAGTGTGCACCAATATTCCAAGTTACCCTTTGATTTGCCAGTTCTAAATGGCTTTGCCATGAGTAGCTTGGTTATAGGGACGCTGTGGCTATTAATGCCGCGTGGCTGGCCCGCACGATGGCTAGGTGTGGTTGGGTTTTTGCCCTTGTTTTTTGTCAGCCCTGACCGTCCGGCGGTCAATAGCTTTTGGTTGACAGTACTGGATGTAGGGCAGGGAACCGCCATTGTGATTGAAACCCAAAATCACACCTTAGTCTACGATACCGGCGCACGTTTTAGTGATAACTTCGACATGGGCAGTGCTGTTGTTTTACCATACTTGCAAGCACAAGGCTTAGCCACAATCGACACCTTATTAGTCAGCCATGCAGATAATGACCACATTGGCGGTGCAGCGTCGATACTGGAAGAAGCAGAGGTAAAACGTGTGCTCACCTCTGCAACTGAGAATTTTGGCAAAGGCGTTGCAACCGAATGTAAAGCAGGGCAGTCATGGCAATGGGACGGCATTCAGTTTGAGCTGTTACATCCCGATGCGACTTATGCAACGAAAAGTAAAGGCAGGACTCGCAATAACCGATCATGTGTTCTGCGTATTAGCAATGGAGTTGAAGCGGTTTTATTGCCAGGTGATATTGAAAAAGAGGCCGAGCGTTATTTGTTAGAGCGCTACAATGATAAGTTAAAGGCCAATATTATCGTCGCACCACACCACGGAAGCCGTACATCATCGACGCCACACTTCGTTAAAAAAATTAATGTAGATTATGTGATATATACCGTAGGATACAGAAATCGCTATGGTTTTCCTAAGTCACTTGTTATGAAACGCTACCAAGACACCGGCGCGCTTGCTTACCGTAGCGACGACTCTGGTGCCTTACGCTTTATATTGGACGGTGATGGAGAAATTGCACCACCAACGCAATACCGAATTGAGCAGCGACGATTTTGGCATACAGTGAGATAGATTGATTAAATCGTTTCTGCACACACTCGCTGGCTATTAATGAAAAAGCTCTTAGCGCGGATCATCACGATAAGAGCATCAATCTTAGTAGTCTAGCAAAGCTTTATAGAGCAACGAATCGAATAGATGGGACGGGAAAAATGCTAACGGCGGACTGTCAAGGATGGTGAAGTGGAAGCAGTTAGTTTGTGACCGTCGGTGTTGTCAATAGGTTCGTAACTCGGTATGGATTATCTTGGTTAATAAAGTTGCGGCAGCCGTGACTAGCAATAGTAAGCACGTAAGCGTTCAGCAAACCCCACCTTGCAAATCTACATTCCAGGGTAGTAGTGCTTCAATTTGATCTTCGGTCGTCGCTTTTGTCAGTTCTGAAAAGATATGACGCAAGTATTGAT
>NVRF01000045.1 GCA_002400775.1 Gammaproteobacteria bacterium | reverse complement strand
AGAGCCACTATCCCATTGTCTGGATGGATGCGATCCACTATAAAGTTAAGGAAGATGGTCGTTATGTCAGTAAAGCCATTTATACGCTGCTGGGTTTAAACCTCAAAGGGGAGAAAGAAATCCTGGGGCTTTATTTATCTGATAGCGAAGGTGCCACGCATTGGTTAACGGTACTGACAGAGCTTCAGAATCGAGGTGTAGAGGATATACTCATTGCCTGCGTTGATGGCTTAAAAGGCTTCCCTGAAGCCATCGCTTCAATCTTTCCGCAGACGGAAATACAGCTGTGCATCATCCATCAGATACGCAACTCGATGAAATATGTTGCCTCAAAAAACCAGAAAGCTTTTATGGCTGATTTAAAGCAGGTGTACCGTGCTAGTAGCAAAGCATTAGCTGAAACGGCACTGGATAAACTGGAAGAAAAATGGGGAGATAGCTATCCTATCGTGATCCAGTCATGGCGAAATAAATGGGATAATTTATCGGTCTATTTCAAATATCCGGAACCGGTGCGTAAAATTATTTATACCACAAACGCTGTTGAGGCTGTGCATCGGCAGTTCAGGAAACTGACCAAAACGAAAGGCGCATTTCCCAATGAAAACAGCCTGTTAAAATTGCTATATGCTGGCATATTAAATGCCAGCGAAAAATGGACAATGCCAGTGCAAAACTGGAGTCTGGCATTATCACAATTTGCCATTTATTTTGAAGGTCGTTTAGATAACGCGCTGGATATTTAAATTAACCGTGACACAGAATTATGAACGCCCTCTAGTTAATTGGTGACTGATCACCATTCGTAGTATGCAGCCTCTCAATGTTGTAATACCTCATGTAAGCCGCTACATCTTTTTTCATATGCTCACGGGTTGGTTGAGCAATTTTAAATACCCAGTCGTGCTTGAGGCTTCCAAAAAAACGCTCAACCACTGCATTGTCCCAACAAGCACCCACATCACCCATGCTTGCTCGTACACCATATTCATTCAATAGCTTTCGATAACGCTTACTGGTGTACTGTGATCCACGGTCACTATGGAACACCAGTCCTTTAGGCGGTTGTCTCAAGTTATAAGCCATGATCATTGCTTTGCATATCAAGTCTGTCGTCATGCGTTTGCTGATGTACCAGCCCACKATACGGCGYGAGTACAGATCCATTACGATAGCTAAATACATCCAGCCTTCGCCTGTCTTCAGGTAGGTAATATCACCCGCCCATATCTGATTAGGCGCAACAGGGTTAAAGTTCTGATTTAATAAATTATCAGCAACATCATCACTGTGGTTTCTTTTCGTTGTTACCTTGTATGCAACGCGCTGTGTGACTTTTAAGTTCAGCTTTTTCATTAAGTTGCGTACTTTGTAACGACCAATTTGAAAGCCTTCTTTACGTAACTTCTTCATCATTTCACGGCTACCTAAGCTATTACGGCTCTGCTTAAATAACGCTTTCATTCGACGATGAAGATGCAAGACCTCTGCACTAATCAGCTGTCCTGGTCGTTTCTTCCAGGTGTAATAAGCTGAGGTGCTGACCTGCATTACCCGGCATAAAGTAATCACCGGGTAATGCACTGACTCGTCTCTAATGAAGTCAAACTTTACTTCATTTCTTTCGCGAAGAAGGCACTGGCCTTTTTTAAAATCTCTTTCTCCATGCGTAAATTTTTATTTTCTTTACGCARTYGCTTTAGTTCTTCACGTTCGTCTACCGACAATGATTTACCTTCAAGCTGTGATTTTATCTGCTCCTTCCAGCGATACAGCATATTACTGGCTAACCCCAGTGATTTTGCGGCCTCTGGCACTGAATAACCTTGTTCTCTCACTAGGGCTACCGCTTCTTCTTTATATTCTTTAAAATATTGTTTGTATGTTCCTTGCTGTCCCATTCTGACACCTTAATAATTGATTGTTATTCTCTCTTATTAAAGTGTCCGGTGCCATTAGACCACTACAGAGCATGCGATGTTGTGGCGTAGTGGCACGAACGCAGGGCGGTCGGGGCCTATAGGCTGTCGCACCTCAAGGATTATTTTTACCCCAAGGGAACCTAGCAACACCCCCTTGAGAGATACACTTCTTTCAGGGCGCGTAAACGCGTCGATTTTTCACAGGAAAGTGAAAAATCTATCACAAAATAGCGCTACAATCCCAATATCGTTGTATTACTAATACATGTTAATTAACACTGTGCGAGGAATTTATGTCAAAAAATGACACATCAACGGTGCATTCGATTAAGACTAGAAGTGACAGACTTATTCAAGAGTTAAATCACGACCCCTATCACACCAAGCTCAAATTGAAAGAACCCACAGCGTGTCCGCAATGTGACGCCATATATCAAGAAGGACGCTGGAGATGGGGAGACACACCAGCCGATGCCCATAAAACGCTGTGCCCTGCATGTCAACGCATTAACGACAAGGTACCGGCAGCATTTCTAACTCTCAGTGGTGACTTTCTCACCCAGCACAAAGATGAAATCATGAGCTTGATCAATAACTACGCACAACATGAGAAAACTGAACACCTGCTCAAACGCTTGATGGACAGCGAAGAACAAGATGGAAAGTTGCTTATCACCTTCACTGATCCTCATCTGGCACGGGGTATTGGCGAAGCCTTACAAAAAGCCTACGACGGCGATCTTAATTATCAATATACCAAGGGGGAAATCATGCTGCGAGTAAGCTGGAGCCGTTAGTCAGGCCCTGTAAAAATTCTGTGTACTGCTAGATTTAATGTGACTGCTGATATCTTATCGTCAATCTTTCAAATCAAGTTCTAGGTTCTGTTGTGAAATTTTCAATTAATGTAGAATCATCTGTATAAAGGAGGTATTCCATGGATTACACACAAGGCATTAGCCCACCCCAATGGTCGAAACTATACGAATATTTCGAGTCCATTCCACGTATCCACACACGCAACGAAGACAAAGCCAAACGCTTTATGGAAGCTGTGTTCTGGATTTTACGCAGTGGTGCACAATGGCGAATGTTGCCCAAAGAATAGGGTGACTGGAATGTTGTTTATCACCGTTTTTCGGACTGGGCTGATCGCGGTGTTGGGTATAAAATGCTCTATTATTTTGCTCACGATCCAGATATGGAATACATCATGGTTGATAGTACAATTTTGCGGGCTCACGCTTGTTCAGCGGGGGCTCTTAAAAAAACGGAGGGCAAAATGAGCACGCTTCAGGGYGTTCTCGTGGTGGATTTTCGACCAGGATTCACGGACTTTGCGATGCCTTAGGTACCCCGTTGGATTTTATTCTCACAGGCGGAGAAAAAGCGGATTGTACGCAAGCGATCCCCTTGATAGAAAGCAAAAAATACGGCGTCTTTTTAGCGGATAAAGGCTATGATTCAGATGCGATTGTCGCTCATATTCGTGAGAGTGAGGCCTTGTGTGTCATTCCGCCAAAAAGAACCGAAAAGTTCAACGTGAGTACGATAAAGCGTTATATAAAGAGTGGCACAAGGTTGAGTGTATGTTTGGTTTTCTCAAACATTACAGACGGTTATTCTCTCGTTTTGAAAAAATGGCTTCAAGATTTCAAGCTTTTCTCCACTTTGCCGCAGCACTGCAATGGATGAAATGAATTTCACAACAGAGCCTAGCATAGTTGTAATTAAATGCTATGTTTTTTTCTTATATATTGCATGCTCTCTTCGGGGGGGTTGTTGTTTGAGGTGATGCCAGAGTCTAAAAGATAAGATAAGAAATAGGTTTGGGGAACATAAATGCCTGTTTTTGAATAGGTCTTATAAATATTTATCCACATTTCCCAATCCTGGAATCTCCTTAATTTTTCGTCAAAACCAGTACAGTACTTTTTTTCAATCAAGCTGGAAGTATCAATAAAATTCCCAGTTTTTAAGGTGTCCCACGACCATTTATTGGCTGTATGTTGGAAATTACCTGGATAAGGGCACTCTTCTTTATGTAGGATTATGCCAATATAATTAGTGTACGCATAGGCTATATCTTTATCTTTATTTTCTATTAGTTCGTTATGTAGTGTTGATAGAAACGTCTTTGGAATCTGTTTGTCGTCATCACAGAAAAAAACATATTTTTGGTTTGATTGTTTTAGCCCCCAATTTCGTTTTTGTGGTGCGCTTCCATTTCCATCAACAATGATAATTTGTGAAGGATTGTTCGCTTCAATTAACGGTAAGCAAAAATTTTCAAAGAAATTTCTCCGATGTTCTTGAAGGGGTATAATTACAGATATTGGTAGTTTTTCCATTGGCGTCATATTAACCTATAGATATTTTTGCATTATTGTGGTGGGGGTTTTTAACACTAGATTGTGTTTCGATAAATTTATTTTCTTGGTTAGTGTGGTGTAGTGGGCAATGATAGAGAATGCTGGCGATATGCCCAATCGTAGATTGATTGACCATATTAATAGCTCGAAATACTAGGTCAGTATTGCTATTTTCTACATTAAAATTGATTCCTCCGATGCGTTGAAGCAATTTTTTCCGTGTAAAGCAGAAACCACCAATCATATCTTTATGTTTAAACTGGTTAATATCGAAATCTGGCTTAAAAATAGGTTTTGTATAAGTATTGTTGTTAACGTGATCTTCATCTGAGTAGATAATTTGCCAGTCTTCACCTTTGGCATTGTCATGCTTAGCAATTTCCAGCATAGCATCATTATCAAAACGGCCACCGGCGTCAAATAATCCAAACCAGTCGGCGTTAGATGAATTAACGGCGTGATTTAACGCATGCTGAGGATTGTTGTTTTGAATCCACACCAAATTTTCATAATGAGAAAAAATAGGATCTGGGCTTGGTATATTTGATGCTACAGTAAGCTTCCAGTGGCTATATGTTTGGCTGGAGAGAGAGTCTATAGTGTCTGCGAGGAGTGCTAACTGCTGTTGAGAGACATAGGTAAAGACTTCGATAAATGGCATGGCCCTCAGATGTTGTGTTTCGTTAGCCCGGTAGGATTTAGTCAGGGTGATATTGTCGTTATTAGTTGTTGTCTCAGTCTCAATTATATTCTGCAACTTGATAATTTCAGTTGCTACGGCTTGATTTCCAGGGGCTAATTTTTGAGCTTCAGATAATAATTTATAAGCCGCCGGTGCACCACTTCCGTACCCATCAATATTTTCATTTTGGTTGCACAAAGCGGCACTTGCTAAATCAAAGTAGGCAATAAATTTATCGGCTTCTTCACTGCTTAGTTTGTCCAAATTTGTGTTTTCGTTTACGCTGGGAGGCTCGGTGCTGGAGAAAGTGTGGTAACGGTCTCTCAGATGCGCTAGAAACTCTTCTTTTAGGTTGATTAAACTATGATATTGATCATTATCATCAACTAGCACTGAAAGACATTCTGGTATGGCTTCAAGTTTATAGCCTTCCTCAAATTTTGAAAAATAAGAAAGCCAAAGGTCTTCAATAAATTGATATTTCTCAGGGACTTCAAATAATTTTTCGTTGCTAAAAATTGCGCCATCTAAAATCATTCCGCCGGTTCCACAATAATCTACAGCACCATTATGTTTTCTGTTTTTTTCCCAATATTTCCCTGTTATTTCAAAGCTCCATCTTGATTTTATCGAACGCGGTTCCCAATAATCACTGATTTTTTGAAGAAAGTTGTTATCAGTAATAAATTGGTCATCATCAATAAAAAATATTTTTTCGGCAGAACTATTTAATACTTCATCATGAGCTAATACAAATCTGCCTATTCCACCGACATTTTTTTCTGAATGAACTAATTTAATATCTAGATTCTCACAACCTTCTTTAAGAATAGTGTTGAGTGAATCAGAATTATTTATATTGTTATTCCATATGCATAGCCGAAAATCTTTAAATGTTTGATTTTTAAGGCTCTGTAAAAGGATCGGTAAGTTGTTAATCCTTCTCCATTGGCACATTATAATGAATAATGTATTCTTAGTGGTTATCATAATTTATATGTGTCGCAGTGGCTTGTATGTGTAGTGATAAGTAGGCGTCGCATTAAACTCCGCAATAACGGAATATCCGAGTTGTTGTAGTATGAAGTCTAAAACAGCTTTATGAGGTTTGGTTGCTGCCTCAATAAATATCTCAGGTTTGTACTTTGATATTAACTTTAATGTACCGTTAAGTACCTGAGGCTCGAAACCTTCTACATCAATTTTGATGAGCGTGATATTGTCATTTATATGTTGATCATCAAGTCGACAAAGAGGAACTTTATTTTTTTCTCCACCTACTTTTGTCATGCCAAGGTTCTTTGGATCGGAATCTTGTACACCAATAATACCTGATTTATCACCGACTGCAGCTTGAATAGGTATTGTTTTTGTTGTTAAATTATTTAACTGAATATTTTTTTTCAGTACGTCATATATTTGCTTGGATGGTTCATAGCAGAACACATTTTTAACACCATCTAATAGGGATAAAAAAATACTATGGTTGCCAATGTTGGCGCCTACATCTATCATGTTGCCCTTTATATTTAACGTAGCAATATATTCAAGCATGCTCAATTCATAGTAATTACGAGTGGCGCATATGGTTTTGAATATATGATCTTCGTTACTACCTATAATTTTTATTTCGCGATTTTTATATATGAACGTAAATATATTCGGTGTTTGATTGTTCTCTTCGTCACTTAATTGGCGAAGCTTATTAATCTCAGATGTGATTATGTGGTTATCAGGCGCTATCATTTGGGCATCGCAAAGTAATTTATACGCAGCATTTAGACCTGAGCCATATTCATCAATATGAAGATGGGGGTTCGCTAAGACAGCGCGAGCCATATCAAGCTTAGCGATAAGTTCACTCGTATTAGCATTTTGCATATTACTTGGCGCCTTATATTAGTCGACTCTAGGCTATGTTTGACCGTGCTTGCGGTTGCATATGCTCTGTATGATGCGGCGCATATGGGCGGTGGTAAAGAATATTTGGAATATGACCGATCGCAGAAGGATTAAGTGTACGTGTAGCACGCAATACCACGTCGTCATTTTTGTGCTCAGCACTTAGGTTTATCCCGTCGATGTCTTGTAGCAGCGCTTTTCGAGCAAAGCAGAAACCACCTATAAGGTCTTTTCCTTGAAGTTGATTGATATCAAAATCAGGCTTAAATATCGGTTGGTAGTACGTGTTGTCTACACCTATATGATCTTCATCCGAATAAACAATTTGCCAGCGATCGCCTTTTAGATTGTCATGATTGGCTAGCGCGAACAATGCCTCGCCATCCAGGCAACCACCTGCCTCGATTAATCCTAGCCAGTCCGCGCTAGAACTGTTGATCGCGTTATTTAAACCAGTTTGAAAGTCATTAATCTGCACCCATTGCAAAATATCGTGTTTTTGAAAAACGGGGTCTGGGCTTGGCATATTAGATATTACTGTTAATTTCCAATTGCTGTAGAGCTGCGTAGAAACCGAGTCAATGGTGTCTGCCAGTCCTTTTAGTTGGTTTTCGGACACGCATACTAAAATTTCGATAACCGGTTTTATCTGCCATTGTTGCATTAATTGCTCAGCCATTGAAGGTGCCTGGCTAGAGTTTGTCGTTGTTGCAGTTGTGGTTGCCGTATTTTCAGCAGGTGTTTTTACCACTTGAGCGGCTTGATTTTGACTGGTAGTATCAACCATAAAGCCGCTAAGTTTTTTAATTTCATCTGCAATAGCGTGGTTTTCTGGCGCCATTGCTTGTGCCTCGCAGAGCAGTTTGTAGGCTGCGTTAATACCGCTTCCGTAACCTTCAATATTATGACGCTGATCGTTTAGCGCAACGCGAGCCATGTCAATTTTGGCGATAAAGGCCTGTGTAGTTTCTTCATCCATTCTCGCTATTTTCGTAGTTATCTCTGTCATGATCATTTCCTGATAATTTAGTTACGCAATACTTTCGTTGGGTTATAAAAACTATTTTTTAATGAGATTAAGCAATAGTTATGCCATATAAATATTAATAATGTGTGGTCGATGTTTGGCATCAATGTTGCTTTTGCCTTTTTTCTAAGGTTGCTACTTAAGTTAAAAGCTATTTATTCATCGTTGCGAAAGGAGAATGACTATCATGCAGGCATTTCAGCAGGTAGCTGCACCGGCAATAACATGCCCATTATGTGGAAACAGTGGTTTTGAAGAGGTCAACGGTCGTCCAAACGCAGGATGCAGGTCATGTCTATCGCTGGAGCGTACACGGCTTTTATTCCTGGTCTTGATGAAAATGAATATATTTCGACCCGGGATGAAAGTGATGCATATCGCACCTGAGCACGGTCTTCGCTATGCATTGCATAATTTATACAAAGAAGACTACCATGCCTGCGATTTTTCCATAGAGCGATTTGGAAATGAACTGTCACCAATCTACCCCATCGATCTTTGTAATGATATTGAGCGTTTTCCGAGCAATACCTTTGATGTGATTATTCATAATCATGTGCTCGAACACTTGCCAGCGAAATTAGACAATGTGCTGGCGCAACTACAACGCATTTTAAAAGCAGATGGCTACCACTTTTTCACCATTCCGATGATTGAAGGTTACACCATAGAAGATATTCATGAGGCTAACCCAGCCGTGCGAGCACAGCGTTTTGGTCAGGATGATCATTATCGTGTTTTCGGCATGGAGGACACCATTGGCTCAATTCGAAAGTGGACAGGCGCCCAAGTGACGGTGATAAACGTATCAGATTACCTCACCGAGCAAGAAGTAATTGAGGCAGGAATCCCTATTGATCAAGCCTTCGCAGAAATTGGTCCTTCGATACCATTTCTAATAAGAAAATGATCGAGAGTTATTAAGAGAGACCTTTGCATAAAGAGCGAGCTCATTGCCTGCATTGCATTGCATTGCCTGCATTGCCTGCATTGCATTGCATTTCATGCTAAAAATTTCTGCTGCACTTGATGCAACACCCAATAATCGAATATTTTCACCATGCTAAAGCCCATTCCGACCTATTCTTCGCCAAATCCTCATCCCTTTTGCATAACTCCATATCTCAGACGGTACTTCCCTGCGAATAGACCTGACAACTGCGCTCAATAGCGACGCCTCGCTTGATATTGTACGCCAAACACATCAGCCCCAGACGGGCTTTGTTACGCGCTATACCCGGATAACGGGCTTTGCCCATGCCATAATGGAGCTTTAGTACGCCAAAGACTCGCTCAACAATACGGCGTGTCCCGGAATTAGCGCGGTTTTTTTGTTTCCGGGCGTCCGTGAGTGGTTTGTTGCGATAGGCCCGCTCCAGTACCCGGTTGCGAATTCCCTCTTTCTCCAGCAGCTTGTCATGGGCCTAGCTCTTGTCAGCACTGTCCGCATAAATTTCTGCTTCTTCACCTACTGAGCAGGCATTCGAAGACCTGTGAGTTGTGAACATTGCCTGCTGTCATGTCGTAGCATTTGATGAAGCCGTCCTCTTCAACATTCCTATGAGCTTTGAAACCATAGGTTGTCTTGCGCTTGCCATCCGAACCTTGTTTGACGTTGTAACCTGCTTCCTGGTCCTGCGTGTTGTGGCCATCCTTGCCTCTACCCGGACGGTGTTGGTTAGCCTCAATCACGCTGGCATCAATGATGCTAACCTCGCCGCGGCGTATCAGAAGACCGCGGGCTGATAGTGGTTGGTTGATGACATCCAACAGTTGTTCATATAACCCGGATTTTTCCAACAGCTTGCGAAAGTGCCACAAGGTGGAATGATCGGGGACACCTTCGCTCAAACCTAATTGAACAAAGCGGCGAAACAACAAATCACGCGCGAGTTGTTTCTCTAACGCCGGGTCGCTCAGCCCGTACTCGCTTTGCAGTAGCAGGGCCTTGAACATCATCAGGGGGGGCAGGCTTGCATCCCCTGGTTTTTGTTATGGATATTGCTCAACAGGGACTCAATGGCTGACCAGTCAATGAGTGCCGCAACATCGTCAAGTTCTTCCAGCGCTTTATGATGTCTGACCAAGGTATCGGCAAAACTGTTTTGTGTGAGGTTTTTCCAGGGCATAATCGATCATTCGTTGGGTGGGTGGGTGAAGATGGGAAGCCATTGTCTTATTGATCAGAGACTATTCCTCGCTTTGTGCAAAGATCTCTAAGTAAGAGTTAAACGATATAGACGAAAGAATAATCGGACGATTCTTGGTGCGAATATTGCTTTGATATAGCGTTATTAAAGCACTCAATAGAAGGGGAAGGGAATGCTACGTAGTAAAGGCGGCGTTGACACCGAACTTTGTGAAAATCTACTTAAGTCCGCACGCACACTTATTTTAGAAGCGAGATTGCTTGCGCCGGACTGCCTATATAATTCTGTCACATTAAACGAAATACGCTCGTTAGTCGGTGAATTGTTGTCGCTCAAACATGATTCCCTGACGGCTCTTAATATGGAATCAATGGCTCTTGAAACTAATCCCGATGCGAAAAATGGTACCGAAATTGTAGGACAACAAAAAAAGGATGACGATAAAGCCATTGCAGAGCTTAAATATAAATTTTATGAATGCTGGTTAGATAATCATAGCCTGACTGAAAACCAGGCGCAGTTGATGGCAGAGAGGATGTCATTGCAATGGCAGAAAATGCCGTCTATAGCGCTCTTTGTTTACGTGACTAAGCACAATATTGCTGCTTTATCAGAGACGATCGACTCGCTATCAGGGCAGCTTTATAAGAACTTTTCATTGACTGTAGTGAGTGATAGTGTACAACCGCATGGCTTGTTTGCGATGCAAGCGATTTCAAACTGGATACAAAGCAA
>NVRF01000002.1 GCA_002400775.1 Gammaproteobacteria bacterium | reverse complement strand
ATCCGTGAATTAGGAGAATTGGGCGGTCCCGAATTGACAAAGCGATTGTCGGTGAAACGATTGTTCGAGGCGCCATTAAAATCAACCGCACTGATTTGATTTAGATTATTGAAATTGAACCCGCCGATCGTGTTGCCATCTCCCGTGATAGTCAACCGCGCGCCGTTTTGGATTGTCACGCCCCCCAAGTTTTGGGCAGTAATCAGCAGCCCGTCCTTGTTAATGTTGTAATTCGTACCACCACCGTAAGTGCCGTCGAGCAGCAACACGACGTCGCCCGACGACGATGCGCTCACAACATTATTAAAGGTTGCAGCGTTGTTGGCCGTCCGAACCGTTCCGCCTGCGCTGACGCGCGCGGCGATCTCCGCCGACCAGTCGAGAGGATGATCAAGCACGGGCGTCTCATTCACTACCCAGTCAAAGCGTGCAGTCGCGGTGCCGCCGTTGCTGTCATCCACGGTGATGATGACCGGGTGGTTGCCGGCTCCGGTCACGGTGCCGCGGATACGGCCCGTACCTGAATTCATCGATAACTGCGCAGGTAGGCCGCTTGCGCTGTAGGTCAGGCTGTCGCCATCGTCATCGTTGGCCTCGATCAAGACATTCACACTGCTGCCTTCGGTGTGTGTCTGTGCCCCCGGATTCGTAATCGTGGGCACCGTATTGCCTGGCGCGTCAGGCTGTGCCAGGCTCAAGCGAAACCAGTTGGTGTTGGTGCCTGCACTGTCAAAAACCAATCGCAATTGCTGGGCGCCGGCTGGCAAGTCAATGCCAGGGAAGCTAAAGGTTTGATAACGCCAAGGCTCACCTGTTGAGGCGATCATCAAGGGGCCGCTGACATCGACACCGTCGACTTCAAGATGAATACGGCTCTCACCGGCTGGCGCACGGGCGCTGCGTATCTCAAACTGATACGTCCCTGCCTCGGGGACATTAATGTCATATGCCAGCCATTCACGCGCGGCCACATACGATACGGTCGCTGGGCCATCGCTTGTTCTACGTTCTGCTGAGGTTGCTGATATGGCGCTCAGACCAACGGTCTCACTGCGGCCGTTGTCGTAGTTACCGCGGTTACGGTTATCGAGGTCGTGGTAGCCTACGCCTTCGCCGCCCGGATTATAATTTTCGGCTTCGATAAAAAGGGGTTCAGCGGGCATGGCCATGGTGCTTAGCGGCAGCAAGGCGGTCAGTGCCAGGGGGAGGCAAGCGCGGCGAAACGGTTTTTTGTTCACAGGGTTCTTGGTATTCATGTCACTTTTCCTTTTGCTTGGTTCAAGGTCAACCAAAGAATATGGGGATCAGGCAGGCTGAATAAGCCTGACGTCAGCCCTGCTAACGGGTCATCGTAAAACCGATGACACAAACTCCGTTTATTCCTTGTTGTGTGCCAAGGCTACTCCAGCAAACAGGTTTTTGTAAAGTGATGGTTTCTTTTCATGTCAGGGTTGGGGGCACTTTGTTACTCCTTTGGTGAAGAAAAGGGAGCAAGCGTCAGGCCATCATTTAAAATACAAGCTAAGGATCAGTTGAGCTATCTGCAGCACTGACAGCGTGCGATTAAATTCGTTACACCCGGGCAGAGACATCGAAATATGATCTCAACGTCAGGCAGTCTATCGACTGGGCGAAGTCTGAAAATTCAACGCGATGGAATGGCGAAACAAGGAATCGGGAGCCTATCGAAAGAAGGAGACCTAATCCGGAAAAACAAAATATAGTGACGGAGGAAAACAAGGCAGCATAATGGTTCACTTTAGGCGCCAAGGACCTTGAAATCCGCCGGTATGCACATAGAGGCTTTTTATAATCGCTTACGTAAGCGATTATAAAATTAACACGATCCAAGTGAACGCTGATTGCTCTATTCCGCCAACTACGACCAAACATTTTCCAATGTACGGACATGTTCTTGGATAACACCGATATTGTCGTGACGATGAAGAATAGATCACTATAGTCTTCTGTTTTGGGTTGTTACCCAGCGCTCAATCCACGTTTCGTAAGTAATTAGGATATAAATCGTTAGCCGAATTTAGAGACTGCAAGGTTTAGGCTGTTAAGTAGTCAAATATAAGGAACCTGGGCCGCTTTTTTGATGATGAGAATGTGTGACTAACTGTTGGCTGCCTTTGCATGCAGGCCACATTCTTTGCTCTCAGGGTTTTCCCACCACCAACGGCCAGCACGAATGTCTTCGCCAGCGCTAGTAGCACGAGTACACGGTGCGCAACCAATGCTGGGGTAATTTTTATCATGCAACTTGTTATACGGCACTTTGTTTTCGCGCAGGTATTGCCAGACCTCGGGCTCTGTCCATTCGGCGAGGGGGCTGAATTTTTGCAGGCTGTTATCGGCATCCCATTCGGAGATAGGCAGCTCGGTACGTGTTACGGCTTGTTCGCGTCGTAGGCCGGTTACCCAGGCTTTTTTGTCGGCAATGGCGCGACGAAGAGGTTCAATTTTACGCATAAAACAGCAACTTTTACGTAGTTCAACACTTTTATAAAACGCGTTAAGTCCGTTAGTGCGCACGTATTCTTCGACTGCTTCGGTTTTGGGGAAATAGGTAATAACCGGTTTGCTATAATATTCGCTCACTTTCTGCATGAGTTCATAGGTTTCTGCTGGCAGGCGTCCGGTGTCGAGACTGAAAATCCCGATATCAATATTATGCTGATTTATTAAATCAGTTAGCACCATATCTTCAGCGCCAAAACTATTGGCAAAGGTTGCCGGACTATAGTCATCAGCAATCTTTTTTAACACGGTAACCGTGTTATCAAGTTTGCTTTGTAGTTCAGCAGAAAGGCTCATGTTTGTTTCCGGTTTGTTCTTTATTCATTCGCCGCCAACATGGGTGGCTTTAACGACGGCGACGCGCAAGCTATCGTTGTTGTTATCGACGACGGCTTGATGTCCATCGGCTATAAGGCTGTTGCATAATTTTTGCTGCGACTCTTGCGAGTCGACGATAAAGCTGACGCGACTTCCACCAGCAAATTCCTTTAATGCATTACGTGCTTTGATGTAATGCAACGGGCAGGTGTAGTCGCTGATATCAACGATGACCTCACTGGCTATTTTTTTTTTTACCAGTGACACAGTCAAATCAAGTTGCGAATCAATGTTTTGGCAAGCCTCGGCAGCATTGCGTACCCATGTGTCAACTTTACTTGCAATTTCGTCGTTGAATTTCATGGTGTCGAAGTCAGTGCGGAATGCTTGAGCCTGGGCTGCAATAATCGAAAATTCCTTGGCTAAGTTGGCGCAAATTTGCGGGCCTTCGTTAAGATTTTTTAACACAGTGTTGAGTTCGTCATCATGTTTTTGGCCGGCAACGAATTGCAGCGATTGACCAACCATAAGGCCGATTTGTTCAATACATTCGACGGCTTCATCAGCCAGATTTTGTGCGGCAAATGAATTGCGGCAATCACGTTCATAAGCGGTTTCAGAGAAACGTGAGGCAACAAAGTCTTGTGATGCGCCGGCGCATTCACCGCCACCTAGCTGTAAGACTTTAAAGTCAGCTGACTCACCGTGGTCGGCAAGAATGTTGGGTACATCTTCTTCGCTAATTTCTGTTAGGTCGAATAACATTTTTTTGATGTCATCCATGCCGCGACGACGAGTCCAATCATAAAAGCTTTCGTTGGCGGCGGCTTCATTGGCATAGCTGTCGTCCAATCGTTGTATTGCCGTGTTAATGCGAGCAGAAGGAATTGTCGGGCCTTTAAGTGCAAGACCGCCAGTGCTGCGACCATCACCACCGATATACATTTGGTAATGGGGAATTAGCTTGCCGTGCTTACGTTTACCTTCACCGTAAATGCCGATGTCACCGGTTTCTGGTTGTGCACAGCCATTGTGGCAACCGCTAACGCGTAAGCGCAGGTCATTTTTCCCACCAGTCACAATGTCGGCAGCAACACGTGAAGAGGTTATACCCAAACGACAAGTAGAGGTGCCCGGGCAGGCGACAATATCGTCGCCAATTTTAGGCTCGGACAAACCAATATTTGCAATGGCAGCACGAATCGATGCGATGCGATCACTCGGTACATTGAGTAATATCAGGTTTTGATCTTGTGTTGCGCGTGCATCATTGATTTCTTCATTGCGCATAATGTTAGTGACGCCACGTAGTTGTTCTACCGTCATATCACCCAAGGTCAGGCTAATTGGGAAGACGTGAAAACCGGTTTGTTTTTGTTCGATTACTGAGCGTGGCGCACCTGTAGTCATGTTTGAATTGCTGCTCCCTGCCTTCCATTCAATAGGGTCGGTGGTGCGACCGGCATAAGCGACTTTGGTGCGTTCAAACTCTTCTTGATATTTTTCTAAAAAGCCTTCGGCACCGAAGGTGCCGACCAGAAATTTTATACGGGCTTTAGCACGACGTTTACGATCAGAGTATTTATGGTGCATTGAAATCAATGCTTCCATTGAAGCAAGCAGATGTTTTTCTTCAAGAAACTCTTCAACAACAATGGCCTCATGTGGCTTGTGACCAAGCCCGCCACCGGCTAATATTTTAAAACCGAATTTCCCATCGCGATTAACAGCGATCACGCCTAAGTCATGTATCATGCCTTGCGCGCAATCGGTCTCACAACCTGAAAAGCTGATTTTAAATTTACGTGGCAGATGCTGCGTTAAGGGGTGGCGTAAAAAGCGCTCAACAGCCGTATTGAGTACGGGGTTAATATCGGTATGCTCATGCGCACAGACACCGGCCAAAGGACAGGCGGTGATATTACGCACGGTATTACCGCAGGCCTCACGTGTCGTTAGCCCACTCTCGGCCAAACGTCGCATTGCTGCCGGCGTATCTTTTAACGGTATATAGTGAATCTGAAAATCTTGTCGTGTTGAGATATGGGCCAGGTCGTGTTGTGAATGGTTTTCGAGAACGTCGGCCACGGCTTCGATCTGATCGGCATTGATGTTGCCAGCTGGCAGTTTAATGCGCAGCATGTGCACGCCGTCTTGACGCTGGCCATAACAGCCATGTTGCAGACGGTAGGCCATAAAACGAGCAGCATCCATCTCGTCGTTAAGAAAGGCATTAACACTTTCTTCATAACGGTCAATCTCTGCAAAATCAGCCAACGACATTTTCTCTTCCTCTATATCTGGTTAAATAGGGTGTGTTTATAGCATTAATGTAGCACCGTAAACTTGATGCCGATTGCGAATAAAAGAGTCGCTAATATCGGCCGCATGATCCGGTCGGGCACTACGGTTCCCAAATGGCTACCTAAGTATATGCCTGGTAGCGAACCGAGTAGCAGGGCAAACAATAAGCTGGTATTCACCGTGCCGAGCTGAAGGTGGCCAAGGCCAGCGACAGCGGTTAGTGGCACCGCATGGGCGATGTCTGTTCCCACAATTCGAATCGTGGGGATGCGAGGATACAGGAACATGAGGATTGCTGCACCTAAAGCCCCTGCCCCGACTGAGGAAATAGGGACAAGTACGCCTAGTAAGACGCCAGAAATAACAGTGGCTGCGTCGCGATAAGCACGTAGCTTGGGGTGGCGTTGCCTGAGATAGTCGCCTAATTGATGCATTTTTGATTTATAGAATATCGATGCAGCGGTCAGGATTAGCGCGACGCCGAGGCCATTGGTAATAAATTTTTCGATTACGGCGTCGCCAGTGCCGATCTGGCCGATGATGTAAACGGTTAGTATCGCAGTGGGGATGCTGCCCATAGCGAGCAAACCGGCGATGCGCCATTCAACGGTGCGGCGACGGGCATGCGCCCAGATGCCGCCTGTTTTAGTGATTGCGGCAAATAGCAGGTCGGTGCCAACGGCGACGGCAGGCTCTACCTTAAAAAAGAAAATTAACAATGGCGTCATCAAAGAGCCACCACCGACTCCAGTAAGGCCAACTAACACTCCTACACCAAAACCGGCAAATGTCAGCATCCAGTCCATTGTTATACTTTTAGTTGGGGTGAATTTAGAATGTTCATGGTAATCAATATGTTATTGGGGTTTGGTTGGCAAAAAATGCAGATTTCTACTATAGCAAAGCTTCTATATTTTAAAAAATAATAATATATGCTATATATAGCACAATCTGATATAAGGGGCGTTTGGATGAAGCTACAACAACTGCGTTTTGTGCGTGAGGTGGCACGTAACGGACTTAGTGTCTCGGCTGCGGCGCAAAGTCTTAATACCGCGCAGCCGGGTGTCAGTAGCCAAATTCGTCAGCTTGAAGATGAGCTGGGAATCGAAGTCTTCATACGTCACGGTAAACGGCTGACGGGTATAACTGAGCCTGGCTATCAAGTTGTTGCAATGATCGAACGTGTATTGCAGGACGTGGATAGTATTAAACGTGTGGCTGAGGAGTTTTCACAGCAGGCCAGTGGCAGTCTCTCGATTGCCACCACACATACTCAAGCGCGTTATTCATTGCCGCCTGCGATTAAACGTTTTACTGAGCAATATCCCGATGTGAGTCTTAATATTCACCAAGGTAATCCAACCCAAATTTGTGAATACGTCTTATCGGGTGAGGCGGATATAGCGATTGCTACAGAGGCGATCGCAACCTATGACGAGCTAGCGACGATGCCATGCTATGACTGGAACCGTTGTGTGATTGCGCTACCTGATCATCCCTTGTTGACGAGTGAACCACTGACACTGGAGCATTTGGCCCAATACCCGATTATTACTTACGATTATGCCTTCGCCGGTCGTTCAAAAATAAATAAAGCGTTTGCTGATTGTGGTTTAAGCCCCGACATTGTACTGACGGCAATTGATTCGGATGTCATCAAAACCTATGTCGAGCTTGGCTTGGGTGTGGGCATACTGGCATCGATAGCATTTTCACGGGAACGTGATGCAACACTACGTTCTGTTGGCGCCGATCATTTGTTTGAATCGAGCACAGTGCGTATTGGTATTCGCCGTGGTAGCTATTTACGCAGCTATGTTTATGATTTTATCCGCTTCTTCGCACCGCATTTGACACGTGAAGTGGTCGACGAGGCGATGGCAGGTTAAAACAGTTAGCGTGATTAGCGAGCACTAATGAGCTTATTGCTCGCTATCTCCTGTTTCTTCTATTTCTTCAGTTTCTTCCATTGACTCAATAAAATCACAGTCATCCTGTGGGCAAAGCTTTTGTTTGCCTGAGCGCTTGGTTGTTTTGATAGTGAGAATTGGCCACTGGCATTGTGGACAGCTTTCTTTAATGGGCTCATTCCACAGTGCATAGTCGCAATCAGGATAACGCGAACAGGAATAAAAAATCTTGCCGCGCCGTGATTTACGTTGCAGTATCGAGCCTTGCTTACACTTGGGGCATTCAACATCGGTGTCGGCAGGTTTTTCCAACGGCTCCATATGTTTGCAGTTAGGGTAGTTGCTGCAACCAATAAATTTACCGTAACGACCACTGCGAATAATCAGGTCTGATTCACACTCAGGACATTTGCGGCCTTCGACAACCTCTGGCTCGTCTTTGCTATTGCCATCCATGTCTCGTGTGTAATCACACTCGGGATAATTGGTGCAGCCAATAAAACGACCGCGCCGTCCTAATCGAATTGAAAGCTGGCTTTCACACTTGGGACATTTTTCATCGATGGCTTCTTGCGTAACGTCTTTGCGTTGTACGTTGGCATCGGTGTCGTCGATGCGTTCTTTAAACGGCCCCCAAAACTGTTCCATTACGGGTAGCCATTGCTGCTCACCACGTGACACCGCATCGAGTTGATCTTCGAGTTTGGCGGTGAACTCGTAATCGACATATTGTGAAAAATATTTGGTGAGAAATTTATTGACGACACGACCAACATCGGTCGGTTCAAAACGTCGTTTTTCTAACAGTACGTATTCACGCGCGACCAATGTCGAAATAATAGAGGCATAAGTTGAAGGTCGGCCAATGCCGTGTTCTTCTAAAGTTTTCACCAGGCTTGCTTCAGTGAAGCGTGGCGGTGGCTCGGTAAAATGTTGTTCGCTGCGAATGGCATTTAGCGTAATAGAATCGCCTTCTTCCATCGGAGGAAGTATACGTTCGTCCTTTTCGCCTTTACTGTCATCGACACTTTCCTGGTAAACAGCCATGAAGCCCGGGTTACGCACGGTTGAACCGCTGGCGCGAAAAATGCCAACGTCGCCTGCTTTCAGATTGACCCCAACCATGTCGAGGGTGGCATGAATCATCTGACAGGCAATGGTACGTTTCCATATTAATTCATAGAGCTTGAACTGATCACTGGTTAAATTACTTTTGATTTCGCCTGGCACATAGTTAGCGCTGGTAGGGCGTATTGCCTCATGTGCTTCCTGCGCATTTTTCGCTTTGGTTTTATAGATGTTCGGCGTTGCCGGCACTTCAGTTGCACCAAAGCGTTTGCTGATAAGTTCTCGAATTTCTTCCAGTGCTTCGGCCGCGAGGCTTACGGAGTCGGTACGCATATAGCTGATGAGACCGGCAGTGCCATCTCCGCCGATATCGATACCTTCATAGAGTTGTTGCGCGACACGCATAGTACGCTGCGCCGAGAAACCTAATTTGCGCGAGGCCTCCTGTTGCAGGGTCGACGTCGTAAAGGGTGGTTGCGGATTGCGCTTACGTTGTTTTTTCTCTACCTTGACGACGGTCAGTGTTTGGCCGGCAGCATCGAGCAAGGCTTGTCGTGCTGATTCAGCATCGTCGGCGTTGTTGACAGAAAACTGTTTGAGTTTTTCGCCCTTGTACTCATTTAGCTTGGCAACAAAGTCGGTTTTGCTTTTGTTGACATCGGCCTCGATGGACCAGAATTCTTGCGGTATAAAGGCTTCGATAGCTTCTTCGCGTTCGACAATCATGCGTAATGCCGGGCTTTGCACGCGACCGGCAGAGAGCCCTGCGCGAATTTTTTTCCATAACAAGGGTGACAGATTAAAGCCGACCAGGTAATCGAGCGCTCGACGTGCTTGCTGCGCGTTGACCATATCAATGGAGAGCTCACGCGGGTGCGCCATCGCTTCGGTAACGGCTTTTTTTGTAATTTGGTTAAATGAAACGCGATGCACAATCTTATTTTTGAGCAGTTTTTTATCGTTCAGCATTTCATAGATATGCCACGAAATCGCTTCACCCTCGCGATCCGGATCAGTTGCAAGGTATAGGGCGTCAGCCTTTTTCATTGCTTTGACGATGGCATCGAAGTGCTTTTTGTTGCGGTCGATGACCTCGTAGGTCATTTTGAAGTCGTGGCTTGGATCAACCGCGCCTTCTTTTGGTTTGAGGTCGCGCACGTGACCGTAAGAGGCGAGGATTTCAAAACCTTTGCCAAGGTATTTTTTCAGCGTTTTGGTTTTCGCTGGTGATTCTACGATAACGAGACTTTGGGTCATGTTTGTACTGCGGTTGTTGTAGCGTTGTTATTAGTGCAGATGCATCGGTGCTGATTCCAGCACCAGATCTTCTATCCAGTTGTTTGTATCTTGACCAGGCTGGTTGAACAAGACCATGAGGACGACCCATTTTACATGGTCGAGATCAATCTCTCTGGTTTCCAGCGCCATAATCCGGTCGATAATCAGCTCGCGGCTGACGCTATCAAGGATGCCCGTTTGCTCAAGAAAGATGAGGAAACCGCGGCATTCGACATTAAGGCGTGCTTGTTCAGAAGGGGCAAATATACGCATCGATGCAGGTTGAGAGCTCTCGCGCATCAGCTTGTGTTCGGGCAGGGTAGTTAAGCCCTCAAGCCAGGCAAAGGCCTTATCGACTTCGCCTTGGGCAAAGCCGGCTTCGACTAATTCTTCCGTCAACGATTCCTGGTTTGACGTGATTTCATTCTCGCCATCCATATAGTTCTGGAATAAATAAATCAGTACGTCGAGTACGGTTTCTTTCATAGCAGGGCCTTAGTTACGGAGCCGATAATACATGCCTCCTGGCGCAGATGATACCTGTCCAAGCAATTCCAATGCCAACAGAATGGAGGAAACCTGCTCGATCGTCAATCCACTTTGCACAACAATGTTGTCTATAGATGTGGGGTCATAATCAATGGAATAAAGGACTTTATATTGTAGTTTGTCGAGTTTAGTCACTGTTGAAGAGGGCGAATGGTTCCTGGGGGGTGGGCTAAGCTGCAAAAAACCGTTGAGGTTATTGAGGACGTCTTCAGCGCTGCTGATTAGCGTAGCGCCGTCTTGTATCAGGCGATTAGAGCCTGCTGCCATGGGGTTTTGTATGGCGCCGGGTACTGCCATGACTTCACGCCCTTGCTCAAGGGCTAGTCTAGCTGTTATTAATGAGCCGCTATTTTCGCTGGCTTCGATGATCAGAGTGGCCAGGCTGAGACCGCTGATAATACGATTGCGGCGCGGAAAATGATGAGCGAGAGGCGCGGTTTCCGGCGGCCATTCTGATACCAGCGTGCCATTTTCGCAAATACGTCGGGCAAGGTCCTGGTGGCGTCGAGGATAGACGTTGTTCAACCCCGACCCAAGTACTGCAATTGTGGGGCGTTTTGCCATAAGAGCGCCGCTGTGAGCGGCTGCGTCAATACCATATGCCAAGCCACTGGTAATGGTCAGGCCACGCTGGCTGAGTTCGAGGGAAAGTTGTTTCGCATTTTGTTCGCCACCCGGGCTGGGTTTACGACTGCCAACAATAGCGATTTGCGGATGGTGTAATGATTCAACGGAGCCACTGACGTAGAGTACCGGAGGAGGATCCGCTAATTCGAGAAGCAGCTTAGGGTAATCAGGGCAAGCGCTGGTTAGTAGCGCATTGCCGGGTTTGCTGGCCCAGTTCTGCTGTTTCTCTACTTCGGGCCAATCTGGTTTTTGCAGGTCTCGCAGAGTATTGGCGCGCAGGCCAAGCTGACGTAATTCACCGCTGTTGGCAGAAAATACTTCGTTGATGTTGCTGAAGTGCTGGCGCAAGCGTTGAAACCCGAGTGGGCCTATGCCGGAGGTTTGGTTAAGGGCCAGCCAATGGGCAAGCTCGTTGTCGCTTAGCCCATTATTTACGGTATCGTCAGGTTCAATGTCCATATTTCCGCTCGCAATGGCCGCCCTGCCAATATTTTTTGTTAGTTTAAGAAAACCTGGCTCTACACCAGGTATCAGTATCGCTACTTATTCGCCGTGCTTTGGGATTAAGATTCTGGTGTGCTGACGGTGTCGTACAAGCGAATATCACGCAGAGCCTTCATAATCAAGGCATAGCTGACTTTTTCATAAGGTCGAAAGACCATTAATGTACCGACTTCTTCGCTAGGCAAAGTGACTTTTTCATTGCCTTTAAATACGTCACGCACGACAGCGCCAGATTGCGAAATGGTCAAAACATGACCAGCCTCAATGCCAGCCTCGATGCCAATATTGAGTACAACAATCTGGTATTGGCCGATACGTGAAACACCATCAACGACATGAATGATCTGACCTTGGACGTCTGCTTTTGGTGGGCGTGGGATAAAATTTTGGTCGTAACTACTGTCTTCCCGTGGCAGAACAAGATCACCCTTTAAGGCTTCGCGCTTTGAGTGGGTGATCAGTAAGGTGCTGGGGTCGCCTTCTTTTACCAGTTTGAGATCGGCGACGTGAATGGCCTCGTAGCCAAGAATGGCATCTTTTTTATTCTTAGCGCTGGGGTCTACATAAGCGTCACCAATATGATAAAGGCTGAATAAGTCGTCGTTGCTAGTGTCAAGTTGACGCGCATAGAGTTTAGAGCCTGCGCCACTGACCAAGCGATTATCTTCGCTAGCGACAATATAGGCTGCACTATCAATCTCTTCTTTATTTAGCACGCGTGGCCGAATCAAAAACTGTTTGATGATACTGACTGGAATGGTCGGGATTGCCTGGTCGATGGCAGTGGTGCGCTTGTTGGGCGATAGTTTTACCGTAGCGCGCCCACGTTCCAGCGATAACACTGGTTTGCCATCAACAAAACCCAAGCTGATGATGTCGCCAGGGTAGATCAGATGCGGGTTTTCGATAGCGGGATTGACGTGCCAGATTTCTGGCCACAACCAGGGATTGCTAAGAAATTTGCTTGAAATATCCCAAAGGGTATCGTCTTTAACGACTTCATAGCGATCAGGGTGGTCTGGATTTAATTCGATGGCTTGCGCCAGCATTAGCCCCGCGCTGCCGACATACAGCAATAGGCCGCATAAAATGTGCTTAAGGTGCATTCCTCTCCCTCGCTTCTTTTGGATAAATATATTTATATTTGGTATAAGGCATAACATTTTATGCCGGAACCTATTCAGTTAGCATACTCTAACAGGTAGAATAGCGGCAGTACTTTGACAAAATTCACAATGTCTATCTTAAATATTTTATATTTTCCTGATCCTAGGCTGCGAACCAAGGCAAAACCGGTCGAAATCTTCGATGATGCCCTGCGCACGCTGATCGACGATATGCTTGAAACCATGTATGCCGCGCCTGGCGTTGGCTTGGCGGCGACCCAGGTCGACGTCCATAAACGGCTGCTGGTAGCGGATGCGTCTGAAGACCAGGATGCCGCGCATGTCTTCATTAACCCGCGTATTGTGGCACGAGATGGTGTATGCGTGCACGATGAGGGCTGCTTGTCGTTTCCCGGCATCTATGAGGAGGTCGAGCGTGCTGGTCAGGTTACGGTTGAAGCGCAGGATGGCAAAGGTAAGCCGTTTACGCTTGAGGTAAGTGGCCTTTTGGCTGTTTGTGTTCAGCATGAGATCGACCATCTTGATGGCAAACTCTTTGTTGACTATATCTCTGAGCTCAAGCGTGGTCGTATTCGTAAGAAAATGCTCAAACAGCAACGTCAAGTCTCTTGATCTACCCGCTTCGCCGCCGGTACGGTTGAATYTATGYCYGCCCCYWYGCTYCGRGTAGTGTTTGCCGGMACACCTGAATTYGCTGCCYRYTCTCTRCRTGCCTTAATYGGATCRYCGTATAARCCGATGGCTGTCTATTGTCAGCCTGATCGACCGGCAGGACGCGGTCGTAAACTGCGAATTGGCCCGGTTAAACAGTTGGCTATCGATAATTGTATTGATGTTTTCCAGCCACTCAACTTTAAATCACAGGAAAGTATTGAGGTCTTGGCGGCCTTAAAGCCGGATGTTTTGATCGTGGTAGCCTATGGTTTGATTTTGCCGCAAGCGGTGCTCGATATCCCGACGTTTGGTGCGATTAACGTCCATGGTTCTTTACTGCCTCGCTGGCGTGGTGCGGCACCGATACAGCGCGCGATTTTGGCTGGCGATAACGAGACGGGCATTACTACCATGCAGATGGATAAAGGCCTGGATACTGGAGCGATGTTATTACGTCGTGTTTGCCCTATTTTGCCKGCCGATAACGCYGCAGACGTGCATGATCGGCTTGCTGTGTTGGGAGCAAAAACCTTGTTGGAGACCATGGATGCCCTGAGTGCGAATCAGTTGAACCCGGAAAAGCAGGACGATACATTGGCCTGCTATGCCAAAAAAATTGAGGTAGCAGAGGCGGCATTGGATTGGTCGTTGAGTGCGTCAGAGTTAGCGCAGCGAGTACGTGCCTTTAATCCGGTGCCGGTTTCATATTGTCTGTATCAAAATGAACGTTATAAAGTTTGGCGGGCTGAGCCTATTGCCAGCATTGTGGATCAAGCGGTGGGGACAATTTGCGCTATCAGCAAAGACGGTGTCGATGTCCAGACTGGTGAGGGTATATTACGCATCCAAACTTTACAGGCGCCTGGTAAGCGAGCACTTGATGTGCGCGACTATATTAACGGTAATACGGCGCTAGCGGTTGGTCAGGCTTTTGATCTTTAATCAACTAATGCTTCGTCGTTTTAGCCTATGAACGTACGTTTGCAGGCGCTAAACACTTTGTTGCAAGTAGTGCAGCATAATCATTCGCTGGATGCCGCGCTGGATAAAGCGCTTAAGGGGCAGCAAGTAAAAAAAGGCGCTTATGACGGCGCCCATAGTGGCTTACTTAAAGAGCTATGTTATGGCGTGCTGCGCTGGTGGCCGCGTTTAGAGGCGATTGAAAAACGCCTGCTAGACAAGCCGTTGGCAGCCAAGCATCAGGATTTACGCCTATTAATATGGCTGGGCATTTACCAGTTGGAATATTTACGTATCGCGGACCATGCAGCGATTTCGGAAACGGTGGCCTGCGCGCAAGCGATAAAAAAACAATGGGCTAAAGGGTTGATCAACGCGATATTGCGTCGCTTTCAGCGAGAGCGAGAACAGATTTTGGCGTCATTAAATACCGATCTTATTGCGACTACAGCACACCCAGCGGGCTTGTTGACACAATTTCAACAAGCTTGGCCGAATAATTGGCAAGAAATAGTTGTGGCCAATAATGCCCGTGCACCGATGTCTCTGCGCGTCAATCAGCGTTTGCTAACGCGTGACGAATACCTTTCTCGTTTGCAGCAGGCTGGCATTGCCGCAGTAGCTGTTGCCCATGTTGAGCCTGCGATATCGCTTGACGATCCCTGCGCCGTGGAGACCTTGCCGGGTTTTGCTGAAGGGATGGTGTCGGTGCAAGACGCCGCAGCGCAATTGGCGGCAAATCTGCTGGCGCCGCAGCCTGGTGAGTGCATCGTGGATGCTTGCGCGGCGCCTGGGGGCAAGACCTGTCATCTGTTAGAGCATGAGCCAGGTATCGATTTAATCGCTATTGATAATAAGGCGCGGCGTCTGCAGCGCCTTGAAGAAAACCTGCAGCGATTGGGGTTTTCCTGCCAGCAAATTGTTGCTGATGCGAGTGATACCGCAAGTTGGTGGGATGGCCGGCCTGTTGATCGTATTTTACTTGATGCGCCGTGTTCTGGTAGTGGCGTGATACGGCGCCATCCTGATATTAAATGGTTGCGCCAGTCAGTTGATTTACGGGAGCTGATTGCCACTCAAGGGCAATTGCTACGCGCTCTATGGCAGACATTAAAGCCCGGTGGTGTATTGCTTTATGCCACGTGCTCTATATTGGCTGAGGAAAATCAGGGGCAGATTGCACGGTTTTTAGGTGAAACGGCAGATGCTGAGGAAATACCAATAAAAGCCGCTTGGGGGTGCCCAATGCAGCATGGACGTACTATCCTACCAGGTGAGAAGGGGATGGATGGATTTTATTATGCGCGATTGCGCAAAGTATAGACGAACAACTGTGTCAGCTAAAATAAAAACATACATCTGTTTTTGGCTGCTGTGCTTGGGCTGTTTTTTTGCTCTTGATGCCAATGCCAAAGGCATTGTTATCGAGCGAGTGGGCGTTAATCATGATAACGGTCGCTACACGCTAGATGCCGATATCACTTACGAGCTGAGTGACGTAGCGCGAGAGGCTCTTCACAAAGGTGTGGGCTTAACCTTTAAGCTTGCCGTTGCGGTGATGCGGCCGCGTCAAGTGTTATGGGATCAGGCGATCATTAAGGAGCGGCGTAGCTATTATCTTAGTTATCAGGCACTAACAGGCCAGTATCGCTTGAATTTTGATGACAGTCCGCTAATACAAAGCTTTCCGACTTTGGACTCGGCGCTTGCTGAAATAGGCACTTTGCGCGATGTTCCTGTGCCGTTATTTGGCCGGGGTTTGCGAGAAAACAAGGAGTATGTTGAGCTTAGAGCATGGTTGGATGTTGAGTCGCTGCCTGTGCCTATGCGCATCCGTGCTTATATTTTTCCTGAGTGGCGCCACAACAGCGGTTGGTATCGGTGGCAACCAAACCTGTAACAAATTTTAGCGTTGAGGCAGTGTTGGTCGTGATAGTTGGCCTGCTGCTGCTGGGCTCACTCTATATGATGGGTGCAGCAACGGAGAACTCCGCCCAATTTGATCGTATTTATTCCTTGCTGGTGTTGGTCAACGTAGTTGGCTTAGTGATTTTGCTGGTGTTACTCGGTGTTAACTTTCAGCGGTTGCGTCGTCAATATAAAGAGCGTGTTGTTGGCACGCGGATGACAGTTCGTTTGATTGTTATTTTCGTTGTGCTGTCTTTGATCCCTGTATCTATCGTATTTTATTTCTCTTTGCAATTTTTGCATCGCAGTATTGATAGTTGGTTTGATGTGCGCGTTGAGCAAGCGCTGAATGATTCTTTATCGTTAAGCCGTCTGGCTTTAGATTCACGAATGCGCAATATGGTGGCACAAACTGAAACTATGGCAAAGACATTGACCGATGTTTCGGAAACCCAGGCCGCCTTGAGTCTGAATGATTTGCGTGACCAAAGTGACTCCACTGAATTAATGTTGATGGCGTCAAGCGGCCGTATTATTGCGTCGAGTAATATTGATCCAATCATTATCGTGCCGAATAAACCCACCTCCGTCATGCTTTCACAGATGCGCAGCAATGGTCGTTATTTTGGTTTAGACGCCATTGCAGACCTAGGTTTGCACGTTCGAGTATTGATGGAGGTGTCTAGCGGCAATCCTATCATCGGCCCACGTATTTTTCAGGCCTTATTCCCGATATCCGAGCGTATTAGCAAATTAACAGATAGCGTGCAGGCTGCCCATGCGCAATATGAGCGATTGGTTTATCTGCGTGGTCCGCTGAAGTTTAGTTTTACACTGACACTCTCGTTGGTTTTGTTGTTAACGATTCTGGTCGCATCGTGGGCTGCTTTTTTGTCGGCGCGACGATTGGTCTATCCGATACAAGTATTGGCAACCGGCACGCGGGCAGTGGCATCGGGTAATTATGAACAACGCCTGCCTTTGCCCAGCAACAATGATGAAATGGGCTTTCTCGTACAGTCGTTTAACGACATGACAAGACGTATTGGTTTGGCGCAGTCTGATGCCAAGCATAGTCAACAACATGCAGAAAGCCAGCGCGCCTATCTCGAGGCAGTGTTGCGCAGGCTATCATCGGGAGTGCTGACTATGTCGCGCGACCAAATATTACGTACCGTTAATGATGCAGCATGCGATATTTTGGAAGTTAAGTTAGACGCTTATATTGGTTGTTCTTTGAGTGAAATACGGGAAGACAACCCTAAGTTAGAGATATTTTTGGATGGCATCAGTGATAGCCTGGAACAAGGTCAGGCAGAATGGGTTGAAGAGGTCACGCGATTTAATTCGCATGGCCGCCAGGTATTAATGTGTCGAGGTGCGACCTTGCCGGGTGTTGGCGATATGGGTGCAGGCAATGTCATTGTCTTTGATGATTTTACCACCTTGATCAGGGCGCAGCGCGACGCAGCCTGGGGTGAAGTGGCCCGACGTCTCGCGCATGAAATTAAGAATCCATTGACACCCATTCAGCTATCGGCAGAGCGTATGCGACATCGATATTTGCCTAAGCTCGATCCTGAAGAAGCTGATCTGCTCGATCGGTCGACCAATACCATTGTGCAGCAGGTTGAGGTGATGAAGGAAATGGTTAAGGCCTTTTCTGAATATGCGCGGGCGCCACATTTGGATATGGTTGCTTTGGATCTTAATCGTTTGATTGAAGAAGCGCTTGATCTTTATAGTAGTGATGACGTCAAATTTAGCGCAGACTTGGCCCAAGGTTTGCCAAAGATAGAGGCAGATCGTGGCCGTATTCGACAATTATTGAATAACCTGATCAAAAATGCGATAGAGGCCACGCATGACATCGCGCAACCGCAAGTGACGATAATGACGCGTCTTATTCGTGGTCAGGCCGTAGATTCGGTTGAGATGGATGTCATTGATAACGGCAATGGCTTTCCTGATGATATTATTGGTGGTGAATTATTTGAACCCTATGTTACGACCAAGCCAAAAGGCACGGGACTTGGCCTTGCCATAGTTAAAAAAATCGTTGAAGAGCATGGTGGCTTTGTTCGAGCACAAAACCTTCCCGCCGGTGGTGCTGCAGTCATGGTAAGGTTTCCGGCGTTAGTAACAAGCGAGCCAAAGTATGATGCAGCAGCAGTTGAAGAAGAAAGCCCCCTATGAGTAAGCAATATATTCTCGTTGTTGATGACGAGCCTGATATTCGTGAGTTGATTCGAGACATTCTTATTGATGAGGGGTTTGAAGTCAGTGTTGCCGATTGTGCGAATAAGGCCAATGAAGCACGGCGTGCTCGACGACCTGACTTGGTGCTGTTGGATATCTGGATGCCTGATCTTGATGGCATCAGTCTGCTTAAACAGTGGAGTGATGAAGGCGAGCTGAGTTTTCCCGTTATCATGATTTCCGGGCACGGTAATATTGAGACAGCCGTTGAGGCGACTCGATTGGGTGCCTACGATTTTCTCGAAAAACCATTGTCGATGGCCAAGCTTCTGCTGACAGTGCAACGCGCGCTGGATTCAGCCAAGCTGCGCCGTGAAAATATCAGTCTCCGGCGTCAAGCCGAATTGGTGGTTGAGCCAACCGGACGTAGCGAAACCCTGCGCGAGCTGCGTGAACAGGCGAAACGTATTGCTAAGACCGATGCTCGGGTTTTGATCACAGGTGAGGCTGGAACCGGCAAGGAAATATTTGCGCGCTACATTCACCAGCATAGTAGTCGCAGTGACAACCCCTTTATCGATGTTGGTGTGACATCAATCGCCAATGAGAACGCTGCAGTTGAACTGTTTGGTAGTGAAGAGGGTGACCAAATCTATTATGGTCTGCTTGAGCAAGCGAACGGCGGAACACTGTTATTAACCGAGATTGCAGAGATGGATTTCTCTATGCAGGCAAAATTGGTCGGCGCCATTGAAAGCCAGTCGCTATTGCGTGTGGGTGGTTCAGCCCCGGTGCGTTTTGATGTGCGCATTGTTGCGGCCAACCTGGGTGATCTGGGCGAAACGGTTGCCAAACATCAGTTTCGTGAAGACCTGTATTATCAGCTCAACGTATTGCCGTTGCACATTCCACCGCTGCGTGAGCACCCAGAGGACGTGCCGGAGTTATTGGATTATTACGTTGAACATTTTGTCGCGAGCGAAGGTTTGCCGTACCGTGGTTTTACGACCGCAGCGCAAAATAGATTACGTAACTATGGTTGGCCCGGTAATGTTCGCGAGTTAAAAAATCTGGTGCAGCGATTGTTAATACTGGGCGGTAAGGGTGACATTGAATTGCAAGAGGTGGATCAAGCGTTAGGTGCTGCAAATACAATAAATAATACCGCATCGCCGGTCGATTTCAATTTACCTTTACGTGAGGCGCGTGAGCGTTTTGAAAAAGCCTATCTTGAGCATCAGCTAGAATTAACAGATGGCAATGTCGGTAAGGTTGCGCAACGTACTGGTATGGAGCGTACGCATTTGTATCGAAAAATGCGCGCATTGGGCATTAATATTAAGCGCGACGTCACTAACGATGAGTGATTAAGCGACACTGCTGGGCACGCAGAAAGGCTTATTTACTTGTGTAAACTCGGCAACTGCTCCTCGGCTTTGTCTCCTGAGTCGCTCTAGCTCCTGCGTCCGTGCAGTCGTGTGCTTTCGAAGTGTACCCCTTAAGGGAGTATTGAACAGAACCCTTGGGGTATTCGACGATTTTTGCCTTGCTCTAACGAAAAATCTACGTTGAGCAAAGGTCTCAAGGTATAACGGAAAAATAAATGAAAATAATTATTCTTGGCGCGGGGCAAGTTGGATCGTCAGTTGCTGCTAACCTGGCTGGTGAGGCAAATGATATTACTGTTGTCGATGTCGATCCCGATAAGCTGGCGGCATTGCAGGATCGTCTTGATATCCGTACGGTTGTTGGTTGTGCCTCGCACCCTCAGGTGCTGGAAAGGGCGGGTGCGGCTGATGCCGATATTATATTGGCGGTGACTAACAGTGATGAAAGTAATATGGTTGCCTGCCAGATCGCCTATACCATGTTTCATACACCGACTAAAATCGCGCGTATTCGCGCCCCTGAATACCTCGCCTATCCGCAGTTATTTGTGCAGGAAGCGCTGCCAATCGATGTGTTGATCAGTCCGGAGAAGGTGTTAACGGATTATATGCGTAAACTCATCGAATACCCCGGTGCATTGCAGGTGCTTGATTTCGCCGATGGCAAAGTACAGCTCGTCGCTGTGCGGGCACATCAGGAAAGCCCGCTGATTGGCCACCCTTTAGAAGATATGCGTGAGCATATGCCCAAGATTGAACTGCGTGTGGCAGCCATTTTTCGACAAGGCAAACCGATTTTGCCTGAAGGGGGCACGATTATTGAGGTTGATGATGAGGTGTTTTTTATCGCAGCGGTAAAAAATATTCGCCCCATTATCAACCAGTTGCGTGGCGTCGATCGTTCTAATAAGCGCATCATGATCGCGGGCGGTGGCAACATTGGTATGCATCTGGCCGAATCGCTGGAGGATGATTACCAGGTTAAGGTAATCGAACGCAATCCTGTTCATGCGCGCCAGATCAGCGAACGTCTTGATAAGTCCATCGTGCTTGTTGGGGATGCGGCTGACCAGGAATTGCTGCAAGAAGAAAACATTGCTAATACTGATGTATTTTGTGCGGTTACTAATGATGATGAAGCCAATATATTGTCATCATTGCTGGCCAAACGGCTTGGCGCCAACAAGGTGATGGTGCTGATCAATCGTGCCGCCTATGTGGATTTGATTCAGGGTGGTGAAATTGATATTGCTATTTCTCCGCAACAGGCAACCATCGGTGGTTTGTTAACGCATGTGCGGCGTGGTGATGTTGTGGTTGTGCATTCCTTGCGGCGTGGTGCAGCGGAGGCGATTGAGGCGGTAGCTCATGGTGACCCTTCTTCATCCAAGGTGGTGGGCCGTCGCCTGGAGCAGATTCGTCTGCCGCCGGGTACGACCATCGGTGCTATCGTGCGTGGTGAGGAAGTGATTATTGCGCATCACGATGTGGTGATCGAGGCTGAAGACCATGTTATTTTGTTTATGGTGGATAAGCGTCGTATTCACGAAGTTGAACGTCTATTCCAGGTTGGGATCACGTTTCTTTAACAGACCCTAGGGGGCGTTCTCAATTAATAAAGCTATACTGTTGCGCCTGAAAAAACGCCAGGCAAGGCGAGAGAAGAGAGGTTTGGTTGTTCCAAATGAACGACGAACAACGCAGCTTGGCGTTTTTTCAGGCGCAACCCGAAGGGCCGGGCCTGTTTTGTTGTCCAGCCGCGTTATTACTCGCTTATGTAGCGCAACTACAACGTGCCCTTGGGGTGCACCGCGCTCGCTCTGCCTTGCTGGACAACAAAACAGGTCCGGCAGTATAGCTTTATTAATTGAGAACGCCCCCTAGTCAGGTAATAATATGCAGCTGCGCGTCATTCAACGCATCCTTGGTTTGTTACTCATGGTTTTTAGCGTCACCATGCTGCCGCCTGTGCTGGTAGGGGTAATCTATGGTGACGGCGCTATTGGCGTTTTTCTTATTGGTTTTTTGGTGACCCTGGTTACTGGCCTTGTCTTATGGTTGCCGGTGCGGCGCTTTGTTCGTGAGCTGCATTTACGCGACGGGTTTATCGTCGTGGTGATGTTCTGGACAGTGTTGGCTCTATTCGGTTCTGTCCCGTTTCTGTTGTATGACGACTTGCATTTGTCGTTTACCGAGGCATTGTTTGAATCTATGTCCGGCCTCACCACAACGGGTGCGACAGTCATTGTCGGTCTCGATACCGTGCCTAAGGCCTTGTTATTTTACCGCCAGGAATTGCAGTGGTTAGGTGGTATGGGGATTATTGTCCTGGCTGTGGCCATATTGCCTATGTTTGGCATCGGCGGCATGCAGCTCTATCGTGCCGAGACGCCAGGCCCGATGAAGGATAACAAACTAACGCCGCGCATTACTGAGACGGCAAAGGCCTTGTGGTATATCTATCTGGGCCTGACAGTGGCCTGTGCTCTGGCTTACTGGGCCGCTGGTATGTCGGGGTTTGATGCCATTGGCCATAGTTTTTCAACGGTGGCCATTGGTGGTTTCTCGACGCACGATGCCAGTATTGGCTATTTCAATAGTACTGCTATTGAAGGTGTGGCCATTGTCTTCATGTTGTTGGCAGGCGCTAACTTTGCCTTGCATTTTGTCGCGGTAAGAAACATGCGGTTAACGGTCTATTGGGCTGATGCTGAGTTTCGTGCCTATATTACGGTGCTTGCGATTATTACGGTAATCACCTGTACCTTTCTTTATTATAGCCATACTTTTGGCAGCATTGGCGGCGTATTGCATCATGGTATCTTTCAGGTGGTATCGATAGGCACCACAGCCGGTTTTACCACTGCCGATTATCATAGCTGGCCGGGTTTTCTGCCAGCTTTGTTATTGTTGCTCAGCTTTGTTGGTGGTTGTGCTGGTTCTACCGGCGGTGGAATGAAGGTGATTCGCGTTCTACTGTTGATTAAACAGGGGTCGCGTGAGATCTTGCGCCTGATTCACCCTAATGCGGAAATACCTGTCAAGGTCGGTGGTGTCTGTCTGTCGCCACGTGTCATTGGTTCGGTGTGGGGATTTTTTGCTCTCTATGTGCTCGCTTTTTGTTTTATGTCGTTACTGCTGGCGGCAACGGGTCTTGATCTTGTTACGGCGTTTTCGGCAGTCGCAGCGTGTATGAATAATCTTGGTCCAGGCTTGGGTGAAGTCGGATCCAATTATGCGTCGATATCACCTGTCGCTAAGGGTATTTTGTGCTTTGCTATGTTACTGGGCCGTCTGGAAATTTTTACTTTGCTGGTTTTGTTAAGCCCGGCCTTTTGGCGCGCTTAATGTCCTATTTATAACTGATGATGATCAGCGCGCGTAGGGATTTCTACTGCCGTCAGGTCTTTGCCGAAAGCGTTTATAGCTCCATTGATATTGCTCGGGAATCTTGCGGATAATTTGTTCAATGTTACGGTTCATGGCGGCAACAGCGCTATTGATGTCGGTATCGTAGATATCATCGTCGGCAGCTACCAGAAATAACCTGAAGCCTTGTGCTCGTGGCAGACGTTCGGTAAAGCAAAAGAGAATCGGCGCGCCTGATTTTTTAGCCAATTTCACTGCTAAGGTCATAGTGCTAGCTTTAACGCTGAAAAAGGGGGCGAAGACGCCGCTACCCGCGCGTGGCTCTTGATCAGGTAGCATGCCAATAATTTCATGCTTGCGTGTTAACGCTTTGAGCAAATTGCGAGCACCCGATTTGTCGGTAGCAACCAGCGTTGCGCCTGTACGTTGTCGTGCAGCCTTGAGCCAGGTAGCCAGAGCTTTCATTTTGGGTGGCTTATATAGAGCAGTTGAGGGATATTGATTGGAGATATAAAGTCCAGCAATCTCCCAGCAGCCGATATGCGGCGTTAATACGATTGCCCCCCGACCTTTGCTGAGGCTATGTTTTAGCAATTCTTCGCCGTCGAAGGACCGTACTGTTTGCAGCAGGCGTTGTTTGGGCCAGCACAGTATGGCTCCTATTTCCATTAAGGTCATGCCGGCCTGGATCAGGCTTTGCTTTGTCAGCAGGGTCTTTTGGGTTGGATTAAGTTCGGGCCAACACAAATCAATATTTATCTTGGAGTTATGGCGGAGCTGTGTCGGAAACAGATAGAAGCAGCGCCCGAAGAGTATGCCTGCTCCGTGCGCAATTCGCAGAGGCAATAGAGCGATGAGTTGAATAAATATCTTAATAAGAAAGCTACGCATAATGGTTGATTGAGTGAATATCTTAATCCATTCAGTGGTTTGGGTCAGATAATGTTAAAATGAGGCGTTTATTTGGCGATAATAAACTGAATGTCGCCATATTGTTTTTTGTTATTTTCCATTGAGCCCCGTGTTCTAACGAAAAATCTACGTCGTGCAAGGGTCTCCCATTATAGAGTTAAAGTTATAGATGTCATCGAAATCAAATCAGACTAACGTGCTAGCGCAGCTGCTAGCAAGCCGTATTGCCATTCTTGATGGTGCCATGGGCACTATGATTCAAGACTACGGTTTGGAAGAAGCCGATTACCGTGGTGATCGCTTTAAGGAGCACCCCTGTGATCTTAAAGGTAACAACGATCTGTTATCGGTCACTCAACCCAAAATTATACGGGATATTCACACTGCCTACCTTGAGGCGGGTGCGGATATTGTCGAGACCAATACCTTTAACTCGACAACGATTGCGCAAGCCGATTATCAGCTGGAATTGATTGCCTATGAGCTGAACCTGGAAAGCGCCAGGGTGGCGCGTGAGGCAGCCGATGCCGTCGCGGCTAAAACCGGTCAGCCACGTTTTGTTGCAGGCGTGCTTGGCCCGACCAATCGCACTGCTTCGATTTCACCGGATGTTAATAATCCCGGTTTTCGTAATGTAAATTTCGATGAGTTGGTTGAAGCCTATCTGCAAGCGATCAGTGGTTTGGTTGATGGTGGCGCAGATATTCTTTTAGTTGAGACTATCTTTGATACCTTGAACGCCAAGGCGGCTGTGTTTGCCATCAGGCAATATTTTGATGAGCACAACAGCTCTTTGCCGGTGATGATCTCAGGCACGATAACTGATGCCAGCGGACGTACCTTGTCGGGCCAGACTGACGAGGCATTCGCGACTTCATTGCGCCATATTAAACCCATCAGTATTGGTTTTAACTGCGCGCTGGGTGCCAAAGAGTTACGGCAGTACATCGAGGCCTTGTCCGGTTACACCGATTGTTATGTTAGTGCGCATCCCAATGCAGGCTTGCCTAATGAGTTTGGTGAATACGACGAAAGCCCAGAAGCCATGGCCAGGGAACTGGATGAGTGGGCGGCTAGCGGCTTTCTAAATATTATTGGTGGTTGTTGTGGTACCACGCCAGCACATATCAAGGCTATTGCCGAAACAGTAAGCCACTATTCACCACGAATCCCCCCCGAGAATACGCATAAACTGCGTCTTAGTGGTCTTGAAGCTTTAAACATTGATAGTGACAGTTTGTTTGTCAATATTGGTGAGCGAACAAATGTTACCGGTTCTGCACGTTTTAAAAATCTTATCTTGAACGGGGATTATGACGAAGCGTTAGACGTGGCACGACAACAGGTTGAGACTGGCGCACAGGTCATCGATATCAATATGGACGAAGGCCTGCTTGATGGCGAGCATGCGATGGCGACGTTTTTGAATCTGATTGTCTCTGAGCCAGATATCTCACGTGTGCCAATTATGATTGACTCGTCCAAGTGGAGTGTCATTGAGGCGGGGCTGAAATGTCTGCAAGGCAAATGTATTGTTAACTCAATTAGCTTGAAGGAAGGTGAGGAGAGTTTTCGAAAACAAGCGCAGGCCGTGCAGCGTTATGGCGCAGCAGTGGTTGTTATGGCCTTTGACGAAACAGGTCAGGCCGATACCAAGGCACGCAAGGTAGAGATCTGTACGCGTGCCTACCGAATATTAGTCGATGAGATGGATTTCCCGCCAGAAGATATTATTTTTGATCCCAATATTTTTGCGGTCGCAACTGGTATCGAAGAGCACAATAACTATGCTGTTGACTTTATTGAGGCAACACGAGAAATAAAAGATACGCTTCCTTATGCAAAGGTCTCGGGTGGCGTCAGTAATGTCTCGTTCTCATTTCGCGGTAATAACCTCATGCGTGAAGCGATACACTCTGTATTCCTGTATCACGCCATTAAGGCTGGCATGGATATGGGTATCGTTAATGCCGGCCAGCTGGCAGTCTACGATGATTTGCCTGAAGCGCTGCGCGAACGTGTTGAGGATGTCATTCTRAATCGTCGCGATGACGGYACCGAACGTTTACTTGAAATTGCAGAAGACTATCGTGGTGATGGCAGTAAAAAAGCCAATGTTAATGATATGGAGTGGCGTAAACTTGCAGTTAGGCAACGTTTGACACATGCGCTGGTAAAGGGCGTTAATGCTTTTATTGAAGAAGATACCGAAGAAGCACGCCAAGGCTTTGAGCGCCCTATTGAGGTGATTGAAGGGCCGTTGATGGACGGCATGAATACTGTCGGTGACCTTTTTGGTGAAGGCAAAATGTTTTTGCCGCAGGTTGTAAAAAGTGCCCGTGTCATGAAGCAGGCAGTGGCCTATCTCCTGCCGTTTATTGAGGAAGGGCAAACCGAGGTAAGTAACAACGGCAAGATCTTAATGGCGACCGTAAAAGGTGACGTTCACGACATCGGGAAAAACATTGTTGGCGTCGTGCTGCAATGTAATAATTTCGAGATCATTGACATGGGTGTCATGGTGCCTGCAGCAAAGATTCTGGATACGGCGATAAAAGAAAAAGTCAATATTATTGGTTTGTCAGGCTTGATTACGCCCTCGCTCGAAGAAATGACTCATGTCGCTAAAGAGATGCAGCGACTGAAYATGARTATTCCTTTAATGATTGGTGGCGCGACGACTTCTCGCGTACATACCGCCGTCAAGATTGCGCCGGGTTATGAAGGCGCAACGATCTATGTTAAAGACGCCTCGCGTGCCGTTGGTGTTGCGCAAAACCTGGTTAGCGAGGGTTTGCGAGCACCTTACTTGAAAAAGATCGATGAAGAATACGAGCAGGTGCGCGAACGCCATAAAGGCAARCAGGCCAAGAYTAACTGGCGCAGTRTTGCCGATGCCCGTGCTAATAAAACGGTAGTGGATTGGTCAGCCTRYCAGCCGGTTAAACCCAAGCAATTGGGCTTGACGGTAATAGAGGATCAAGACCTTTCGGTATTAAGAGATTATATTGATTGGACGCCTTTCTTTAAGGCTTGGGAGCTTGCCGGTAGTTATCCCAAGTTGCTCGATGATGAGGTAGTTGGTGAGACGGCAAGAAGCTTGTTTGCCGACGCAACGGCCATGCTCGATAAGGTCATTGATGAAAAATGGCTGCGTGCCAGCGCGGTATTCGGCCTGTTCCCGGCCAACTCCGTCAACGACGATGATATAGAGATTTACACTGACGAATCGCGTGGCGAGGTACTAATGACCTTGCACCATCTGCGTCAGCAACTCGAAAAACCACCGGGTCGCCCGAATCAATGTCTCAGTGATTACGTCGCGCCAAAGGATAGTGGCTTGGCAGATTATATAGGTGGCTTTGCGGTGACTGCCGGCATTGGTATTGATGCGCATATTGCCCGTTTTGCCGCTGATCACGATGATTATTCGGATATTATTCTTAAGGCCTTGGCCGATCGTCTTGCAGAGGCTTATGCCGAATACCTCCACGCGCGCGTGCGCAGGGAGTATTGGGGTTACGCCAGTGACGAGCAATTGCAAAATGCGCAGTTGATAGCCGAGGAATATAAAGGGGTACGGCCGGCACCGGGTTATCCAGCCTGCCCTGACCATACCGAAAAGACCTTATTGTGGCAGTTGATCGACCCACTTACTAATGCCGGTATAGAGATCACGGAAAGTTTTGCTATGCTGCCGACTGCAGCTGTTAGCGGTTGGTATATCGCCCATCCTGATGCGCGATATTTCGGCTTAGGCGTTGTTAATCGAGATCAGGTGCAAGATTACGCTAAACGTAAGGGTATGTCGTTAACAAAAACTGAGCGCTGGTTGGCGCCGAACCTTGGCTATGAACCTACTTAGGGAGCCTTTTAACACGTCCCTGAGTTGGCGCTGACCGCGTTTATCCCCCTTCTTATGTTTTTAGGGGGCGCTCCAGAAAAAGAAGCTCTAGTGCCCAATTGCTCCATGTGAACTCGGTAACTGCTCCTGCTGCGCTTCTTTTTGCCTTGCCCTAACGAAAAATCCAGGTCGTGCAAAGGTCTTATTATCGCAACAACGACAGCTTATTACTAAGTTGGACAAGAGAGGGAAGAGAAAGTTGTTCAACCGTGAACGACTAGCCTCCCACTCCATTGGATGGACATAATGCCGAAATGAGATGGCTTTGGTTGTAGGGCAAAGCAGACAGTCTGTATCGGCAAATGGATTGAAAAGTCTTAAGTAAGGGGGATTTAAACGATGTAGATGAGTTGAGATGGTCGGCAAAATTAAAAATGGCTCGTCCTTGAACCGCCATCCTGGGCCGATTCCAATCAGCAGAAACATTATCTCAGATTGGTCTCGAAACTTATGTAGGATATTGCTGACACATTTGTAAGCATTTTTAAAAATGATCATCCTGATCCCATCTAAATAATAAGGTTAATCCGTGAACCTGTTTCCTTGCTCCTTACATAAGAAGGTATCGGCAACAGCTGGAAAAACTGATGCCGAGTAATCCTTTTTTTGCTATTCACTCACGTTACTGATACGGAATAAATTTGCTTTATAGTTGGGTCCATCCTTGAACCCTCCGTGAATCCATGGATGTATTATCAGGGTATGGGACAAAAAAATCTGTCCGCTAATGTGGGTACTTTTTGTAAGCCTTAGACTACACGGTAATTTGGCTGGGGGTGGTGGAGCTATCCATATGTCTTTAGCGGCAGCCTGTCGTCGCTGTAGGTGTCAAGTAATCGCGTATTTTTTATTCACTGCATCGGGCCGCGTGGACAAGGTGCGGGTCGCTGATGCTATGCTTAGCAAGTCACTTGATATTTGTGTGAAGCCATGTTAGAATGCATATTTGAGCGCAGCGCGCTCGACATACTGAATTCCGACGATTGGTAATGAAAACATTATATCCAGTTATAAGCCCCTACGCTGAGCATCGCCTTGTCGTTGATGACGTCCACGACTTATATATTGAAGAGTCCGGTAACTTACAAGGTATACCAGTGTTGTTTTTGCATGGTGGCCCTGGCACCGGCGTGGAGCCTTATCATCGTTGTTTTTTTGATCCGCAACGTTACCGTATTATATTGTTTGACCAGCGCGGCTGTGGCCGGTCAACCCCACATGCCTGTCTTGAACGCAATACGACGCAGTTGCTAGTGCAGGATATCGAGGCAATACGCTCCCATTTAGGTGTGGATAAATGGTTGGTATTCGGCGGCTCTTGGGGTTCAACATTGGCGCTTGTCTATGCTGAAACACATCCGAAAAATATCCTGGGCCTGGTGTTACGAGGTATCTTTTTGTGTCGGCCACGCGAAATACAGTGGTTTTATCAAGAAGGTGCCAGCCGCTTGTTTCCTGACTATTGGCAGGACTATATAAGCCCCATCCCTTTCGAAGAGAGAGATGATTTGTTGTCAGCGTACTACAAACGCCTAAGCAGTGTTGATGCGCGATTACAGTTGACGGTGGCAAAAGCCTGGTCGTTGTGGGAGGGAAGAACATCGACCTTGTTTCCCAACGAGCGTGTTCGCGCACACTTTGTGGAATCGAGTACGGCGCTGAGTCTGGCGCGCATTGAATGTCACTATTTTATGCACGATAGTTTTCTTGCAGAGAACCAGATACTACGTGGTGCCGATATCTTACAGGATATTCCTGGCGTGATTGTGCATGGTCGTTACGATGTAGTGTGCCCGCTGGAAAGTGCCTGGGCATTACATAAAGCCTGGCCCAAGAGTCAGCTAAATATTATTGCTGGCGCTGGACATGCGGCGTCGGAAAAAGGCATTGTCGATTCCTTGGTGAGCGCGACAGATTCTTTTGCTGGTCTACTAGGGGGCGTTCTCAATGAATAAAACTATACTGTTGCGCCTGAAAAAATGTCAGGCAACGTGCCCTCGGGGTGCAAGGCGAGAGAAGAGAGGTTTGGTTACTCCAAATGAGCGACGAACAACGCAGCTTGGCGTTTTTTCAGGCRCAACCCGAAGGGCCGGGCCTGTTTTGTTGTCCAGCCGCGTTATCACTCGCTTATGTAGCGCAACTACACGGCGCTCGCTCTGCCTTGCTGGACAACAAAACAGGCCCGGCAGTATAGCTTTATTAATTGAGAACGCCCACTAGTTAACACAGCAATCTAACTTGGCTCCATCACCCAATGAATAACAGACGAATCATCATCGGTTGTGGTTATGTCGGACAACGTCTTGCCCGCGCCGAGGCGGCCAATGGCTTTGCCATGAGAGCGTTCGTCACACGTTTAGATAAAGCACAACGTTTATCTGAGGCGGGTATTGTCTGCGATGTATTAGACCTTGACCATGCTACAGGTCATGTCGATCTTGATTGCGCTCATGCCGTCATTCACTACCATGTGCCACCAACCGCTAGCGGCACTAGCGATCAACGTATGCAGGCGTTTATTCGCTTACTCAAGCAGCAAGCATTACCAAAACGCATCGTATTAATCAGCACTACCGGTGTCTACGGCAATGCCAACGGCGGCTGGGTAACTGAAAAGAGCCCGATCAACCCGCAAACTGATCGCGCCAGACGACGGCTTGATGCCGAGCAACAGCTATCTTCGTGGACCAAGCAGAGCAAAGTCGAACTGGTCATTCTGCGTGTACCGGGCATTTACGGGCCAGGCCGCACACCCGAGGCAAGGTTGGGCAACCCCATGGTACGCAAAGAAGAAGCGCCGTTTAGCAATCGGGTTCATGTCGATGACCTGGTTAGCGCTTGCATGCACGCCGCCCATATCAATACAGCCATGCCCCTCTACAACATTAACGATAACCAGCCCTCAACGATGACTGATTATTTTAACGCCGTGGCCGATCACGCTGGCTTACCACGGCCCGAAACCATCAGTTTAGAACAAGCCAAATCGCAATTATCCGCAGGCATGCTTTCTTACCTAAGCGAATCACGGCGCATCGACAACACCCTGATGCGCGAACACTTGGCGATAACACTGCGCTTTCCTGACCTAAACTCCGGCTTGGCAAATTGTTTTAAACAAAGAGAGGCCAGCCATTAAAGCAATACAACGTTGGCTCTCACTTTTTATTCAACGCCAGCACACCGACCTTGCCGGCGGTGAAGCACTGTGGCAAATCTCGTTGCTAGGCCTTGCCACCGGTTTAGCTTCCGGGCTAGTGATTGTCGGGTTTCGTTTTTTGGTTGAAAGTACGCAAGGTTCTTTTCTTGGTGGTGATTATGAAAACTACGAATCACTTTCCTATATCTGGCGTTTCTTGCTACCGCTAGGTGGAGGAATACTCATTGGGATTATTTTTCACTGGTTCTCAAAAAATGATTCCAGTGTCGGGATTGTTCACGTCGCCGAGCGCCTGGCCTACCACCAAGGCCGCATGCCTCTTAAAAATACCTTACTCCAAATCGGCGGGGCGGCTATTAGCCTGATAAGTGGCCAGTCTGTTGGCCGTGAAGGGCCAAGCGTTCATCTTGGTGCTGCTAGCGCCAGCCTGTTAGGACAATGGACACACCTACCCAATAACAGCATTCGGGTTCTGGTCGGCTGTGGTGCTGCGGCAGCTATCGCTGCGTCGTTTAATACACCATTGGCCGGTGTGATTTTCGCGATGGAAGTAATTTTAATGGAATACACCATTGCCAGTTTCACCCCGGTAATTCTGGCTGCGGTCAGCGCTACGGTGTTAACCCGCGTTTTTTATGGTGATAGCCCCGCGTTTAATGTGCCGGCAATGACCATGCAATCTGCCTGGGAGCTACCCTATGTGCTAGCGGTAGGTTTAGTTATCGGTGCGCTTGCTGCGGCATTTATCCATCTCGCTGAAAAGTTATCCTCATCGTTCGGCCGCCATGCCGTTTGGCAGCGCATGACCGTCGCAGGCGCACTAATGGGGCTATTGGCGGTGGTTGCTCCACAAATCATGAGCGTCGGTTATGACACACTCAATGCCGCCTTGCTTGGCAATATCAGCATTGGCGTATTGCTGATTATCGTCGCTGCTAAATTACTTGCCTCAGCCACTGCTGTTGGGCTTGGCGTGCCCGCCGGCTTTATCGGGCCGACACTGGTAATTGGCGCGACCGCTGGTGCGGTTATGGCCATCATCGGCCAAAGCTTATTCCCGGAAACCGTCTCCAGCACAGGCTTTTACGTCATGCTCGGCATGGCGGCGATGATGGCAGCAACCTTACAAGCCCCCTTATCTGCGCTGACAGCCATGGTTGAACTTACCGCCAACCCACAAATTATTTTGCCGGGAATGCTGGCGGTCATCGCCTCCGGCCTGACCAGTCGTGAGCTATTTGGTAAAACATCGATTGTCTTAACACTGTTGCAAACACGTGGACTCGATTACCGTAACAATCCGATCGCACAGTCATTACGCCGAATAGGTGTTACCAGCGTCATGGAACGAAACTTTGCCGAAAGTACTGCAAGCATAAGTAATACCGAGGCGCACAGCACATTACAGAAAAAGCCACAATGGATCATCGTGACGAAAAGCGACATAAGCAATCAGTTTTTACTGCGTGCCGCAGACCTTGCTCATTATATTGAACAAACGACAGACGAGACTATCCACCTGAATAATATTCCAGCGCAACGCCTGCAGTGGATGGCTATTGAGCCTCAATCGACATTACAGGAAGCGTTGGAAACCTTGAATAACTCCAAGGTCGACATACTGGTGGTCTTGCGCAAGAGGTCGTTCGCCTCCGACCAGATCTATGGCGTACTCAGCCGTGATAGGATCGAAGCCAATTATCATTTAAAGCCGCGCTACACCAACATCTCAGACAATGAGGAAAACCGCTGATGGAATGGGTTAAGGCCTTTCATATTATTTTTATGGTGACCTGGTTTGCCGGACTGTTTTATTTGCCAAGGCTCTACGTTTACCATGCCACCTCCAATGATAAAACCAGCCTCGAACGCTTTAAAGTCATGGAGCGTAAACTCTATTTCGGCATAATGACACCCGGCATGGTGCTAACGCTGCTTTCAGGTGGTTGGCTGCTAACCCCGCTTTGGTCAACTTATTCCGGAGATCTATGGCTACATTTAAAACTGTTATTAGTATTGCTATTGGTGATTTACCACTTCTACTGCGGCAAACTCTACAGCGCATTCAAAAATGATAATAATCAGCATGGCCATGTCTTTTATCGCTGGCTTAATGAGATGCCGGTACTTGCCTTGATCGCCATTGTAATTTTCGTTGTTGTTAAGCCATTTTAATACAACAACACTATTTCAATGCCGGAAACTGTCAAAATTTCGACTCGAGCACGGCTAGTTATGCACATCTGCAGAATTCAAAAAATAATTCAAGCCCTTTTCGTATGAAAATCAGAAAAATATTTAATAAAATTATAAGCCATTGATTTTAAAAGAATTTATATATTGATCAATTTGTAATCAATTTGTAACAATCACTATAAAAACCGCTGTTTTATAGTGTACATTGCAGTTAATCCACAGACTTATCCACAGATTCTGTGGATAACACTAACGAACAATCACTTAGCGTCAAAAACAATGCTTTACGTCAACATCAGCAAGCGGCGACTATAATTCTGCCCATGAAGTCAATAGAAAATGAGATCATTTTACGCATTGCGGTGGCGACTCCGTTATACAGCTTGTTCGACTATCTGCCACCCAGCGATGTCGACCTTGAGACACTGACACCCGGTGTGCGAGTAGAAATCCCTTTTGCCAAGAGCAAACGCTTTGGCATCTTGATCGAAACCAGTCAGGAGAGTGAATTACCACGAGAACGTCTGCGTCGCGCCATTCGCTGTATCGATACTGACGTCATGCCGCAAGAACTGTTGGCACTATGTCGCTGGGCGGCTGACTACTACCATCATCCACTGGGCGAAGTGCTGGCCACTGCACTGCCGACATTACTACGCCGTGGCCAGGATGTTGGCGATGCCGTCGTCACGCACTGGTCGCTGACTCAGGCCGGGCAAGACTGCGAGATCGAATCGCTGTCACGCGCACCACGACAACTGACCTTGATGCGGCTATTTCAACAAGCTGCCGGCTTCATGCTCAGCCGCACCCAGCTGCAAGCCTGTGACTTTTCCTGGCAACCTGTTTTAAAAATACTCATCGATAAACAATGGGTGCAAGCCTGTGAGACCAGCGCCAGCACAGAAATTAAAATGCCCCATCTCAGCTTAAATACCGACCAGCAAAATGCTGTCGAACACATCCGGCAAAAACTCGGCGGCTTTAGCAGCTTTTTATTAGAGGGCGTCACTGGCAGCGGCAAAACCGAAGTTTATTTTGAATCCATGCAAGCCGCCTTGAATGAAAACAAACAATGCGTATTGCTCGTGCCCGAGATCGGCTTAACCCCTCAGCTCAGCCAGCGTCTGCAACAACGCTTTCATTACAACTTTGTTTCCTACCATTCCGGGCTTAACGATAGCGAGCGCGCACGCGCCTGGCGGGATGCCGCCAGTGGCAAGGCCAAAATCATTGTTGGTACACGCTCGGCCGTGTTTTTACCTTTGGCTAACCCCGGCCTTATTATTGTTGACGAAGAACACGATCTATCCTTCAAACAACAAGACGGCTTTCGTTACCACGCCCGCGACATCGCTATACGTCGCGCGCAACAACTGAAAATACCCATCGTCCTCGGTTCGGCGACACCGTCTTTAGAGTCGAGCGAGAACGTGCGTAACAAGCGTTATCAATGGCTGCATCTGCCTGAACGTGGTGGCAAGGCTATACCACCAACCGTGGCGCTGATCGACATGCGACGCCAAGCACTTAAAGGCGCCTTGTCGCCCATGCTCATTGCACACATGCAAGCGACCCTGGCCAAGGGCGAACAGATATTATTGTTTGTGAATCGTCGCGGCTATGCCCCAGCCTTACTCTGTCATGACTGCGGCTGGATCGCCAAATGTCAACGTTGCGACGCCAACATGACGGTGCATCACGCCAAACACTGTTTGCGTTGTCATCATTGCGGCTCACAACGCAGGCTCGATAAACGCTGCGGCGATTGTCAAAGCGAAGAGCTGACGACGCTTGGTTTTGGCACAGAACAAATTGAAGACACGCTAACCCAGCTGTTTCCCTACCAAAAAATTATCCGCATCGACCGCGACACCACCCAGAAAAAAGGTTCGATGGATAAGCTGCTCAATCAAATCGAAGAAGGGCAGGGCGATATACTCGTCGGCACGCAAATGATCGCCAAAGGCCATCACCTGCCCAACGTCACGCTCGCTGCCATTCTTAATGCCGACCAGGGGCTTTTTGCCACCGACTTTCGTGCACTCGAACACCTGGCACAACTGGTGGTACAGGTTACCGGGCGGGCAGGGAGAGGAGACAAAGCAGGGCATGTGTTGATCCAAACACATCACCCCGAACACCCCTTGCTGCAAACGCTGATCAAAGAAGGCTACCGACGTTTTAGCGAACAACTCGTCGACGAACGTAAAAGTGCCGAACTACCGCCCTTTAGTTATATGGCATTGCTACGCGCCGAAGCGGTAGATGAAGCATCGCCCATGCAGTTTTTACAAAGCGCAAAAGAACAAGCCGAATTAATCGCTGACAACACGACTCTGTTGCTAGGCCCCATTCCCGCACCCATGGCCCGCCGCGCTGGCCGCTACCGTGCGCAATTATTACTACAAGCCAATGACCGCCGCAGCCTGCATGCCTTGTTGTATCAATGGGTACGACAACTTTCGAGCATACCGCTGGCAAGGAAAGTAAGGTGGTCGGTAGATGTCGAYCCGATGGATATGAACTAATGCATACCTCAACGYCGCGCTTGACCAGCGAACCAAAGCRGTGTTTTTAGTTTATACAAAAAAMTAAAGCATAGCCGAATACGCAAGCCAAACAGCGCGGCGGGCGGGCCGTCTGTGTTTAAGGCTTATCAGGGCTGTTTATGCCAAGTAATGCCAATCTTTCTGTGCTGTGCCACACAATCACTATGAGAAATGCGGGTTAGCTACACTTGCACTAAACGCCGCACCCTTCATAATAGCCAGCGATTCATTTTTTAGATCTGCGGAACCCAACACTCTATGAAACACCAGCTCCAGGCGCTTTTGGCCCAGGCCTTAGACAAGGTCGCAGCCGATCTTGAACTCAGTCTCGACAAACAGACTATCCATCTCGAAGCCACGCGTGATAAACAACATGGTGATTTCGCTACCAATATGGCAATGGCGCTAACCAGAATCGCACGCCGTAATCCACGCGAGTTGGCTCAGCTCATCATAGATGCCTTGCCGGATAGCCCGATTATTGAAAAAACCGAGATTGCCGGGCCGGGCTTTATTAATTTTTACCTGAAGAGCGATGCCTGGCATGGTGTGGTCGGCGAAATTCTGACGCAGGTAGATAACTACGGCCGCTGTGATCATGGCCAGGGTGCGAAAATTCAGATCGAGTTTGTCTCGGCCAACCCAACCGGCCCACTACACGTTGGGCATGGTCGCGGGGCTGCCTTTGGTGCAACACTGGCGAATTTTCTTACCGCTGTCGGCTATCAGGTTGAACGCGAATACTACGTCAATGATGCCGGCCGCCAGATGGATATTCTGGCGACCAGTATTTGGCTTCGTTATGTCGAAGCCTGCGGCGAAACACTGACCTTTCCCAGCAACGGTTATCAGGGCGACTATATTAGTGACATCGCCAACGATGTGTTAAACAATAAGGGCGACGGTTTTAAATACAGCGCGGCTGAGGTTTTTGCAGGCGTGCCTGCGGACGCCAACGATGGCGGAGATAAAGAACAGCACATTGATGGCTTGATCGCCAACGCCAAACGTTTATTGGGCGACAATTATTCGGTTTTTGTGAAGGCCGGTCTCGATGTCATTCTCAGTGATATCCGTGAAGATTTAGGCGAGTTTGGCGTCGAATACGAACAATGGTTTTCTGAACGCTCCCTGGTCGATTCGCAAGCGATCGACAAAGCCATTGCGCGTTTAAATGACGCCGGACATCTGTACAAAAAAGAAGGGGCCTTGTGGTTTAAATCGAGCGACTTTGGTGACGAAAAAGATCGTGTCGTATTACGTGATAACGGTCAGCCGACCTATTTTGCTTCGGACATTGCTTACCACCTGGAAAAATACAGTCGTGGTTATCAACGCGTCATTAACATCTGGGGTGCCGATCATCATGGCTATATCGCGCGTGTTAAAGGCGCGATACAAGCCGCTGGCGAAGACCCCGACAAATTAGAAGTCTTGCTGGTACAGTTTGCCAACCTGTTTCGTAATGGCGAAAAGGTATCGATGTCTACCCGCAGTGGATCATTCGTTACCTTGCGTGAACTACGCGAAGAAGTGGGTAACGACGCTGCGCGATTTTTCTATGTCATGCGCCGCACCGACCAACATATGGACTTTGATCTTGACCTCGCCAAGTCACAATCAAACGACAACCCGGTCTTTTATATTCAGTATGCCCATGCACGCATTTATACGGTAATGGATAAATTGGCTGAAAAAGAACTAGGCGCGCTTGATACCAGTGTCAGCATGGCACCGTTACAAGAAGAACATGAGACAGACATCATGATCAGCCTTTCGCGTTACCCAGAAGTGGTTCTTAGCGCTGCCATGCAACGCGAACCACATCAGCTGGTTAATTATCTAAAACAATTGTCGAGCGATTTTCACGGCTACTACAACGCACACGCCTTTCTTGTTGATGACAATACGCTGCGTAATGCCCGCCTGACTTTAATAACATCAGTTGCGCAAGTCATAAAAAATGGCCTGAATCTGTTAGGTGTGTCTGCACCTAAATCGATGTAAACATGGCTACAAGCAAACCTAAAGCGCGAAAAAAACAGGCGCGACGCGGCGGCAGCCAACGTAAGCAAGCTACACCACCATGGGTGTGGCTGCTTATTGGTTTAATGCTTGGCTTGATCTCCGCACTTGCGGTTTATCTATATGTAAATGCTAACAACAAGACAGAAATAGTTAAACAGCCTGCCAAGCAGGAAGAAAAGCCAACCACGGAAAAGAAAGCGCCTGTTAGCAAACCGCAGGTAGCAGAAAAACCACGCTTTGATTTTTATCGTTTACTACCCGAACGTGAGTTAGTCATTCCTGATGAACAAGTTGAAAAAATTAAACCAAAGAAATCTGCGCCAATTCCGAGCGCCGACAAGGGTGGTAATTACTTGCTGCAAGCCGGTGCTTTTAAAACCTTCAAGCAAGCCGATCAATTAAAAGCGCGGCTGGCCTTAATTGGTATAGAAGCGACGATTGAGACTGTAAAAATCAATGATGCCGTGGTGTGGCATCGTGTTCGCGTTGGCCCATTTGATAAACTGGAAAAAGTGAACACAGTACGACACCGACTGCAAGATAATGATATTGCAACGGTGGTACTGAAAGTCAATTAACCCTATTCTGTCAAATAGGTGTAACCCGAGAAGCTCTGTTTCAGTAATTGATAGCTCTCGTCTTTCAACGATGCAGCGATACCGGAACTGTCGACCTTGGCAGCGAGATCAATCAGCAAGTCAGTACTATCGTAATTGACAAAATCAATTACTGCCGCTTTGTCATCACCTTTTTCCGGGCGCAACAGTTGGCACTCGCCCTGAGCATTAATCTCGACATCAACTGAATTAACTCGGCCAAAGAGATTATGGATATCACCGAGCGTTTCCTGATAGGCACCAACAAGAAACACTCCTAACAAATATTGTTGCCCTTGCTCCCATAAATGCAAAGGCAACGATGTCTCGATTTTTTCATTAGCAACGTACTGTTCGATCACGCCATCTGAATCGCAGGTAATATCCTGGATAATACCATGGCACTTTGGTTCCTCAKCCAAACGATGCAAAGGCATAACAGGAAATACTTGCTGTATTGCCCAYGCGTCCGGCAATGATTGAAACAAGGAGAAATTACAAAAGACTTTATCAGCAAGCTTTTCATGGATTTCCTGCAAGACTGCATTGTCTTCTTCATCCCACGCCTCAATCAAGTGCTGTAAACGCTGGCATGCTGCGAAGTACTGCTGCTCTGCCGCCGCTCGTTGACGCAGGCTTAAACCACCCGCACAAAATTGCTGACGAGCCTCATTCAGGGCTTGTTGTAATTGCTGATATTGTTCACGTCCTCGACCCGCCATCTCTACGTTTTCGGTAATCAATGGCGTCACACGTTCAACGTCAATCACATTCGTAACCAGTACTGCATGATGCGCACTCATGGCACGGCCGGCTTCTGTAATGATATCTGGAAAATGTAGAGCACGACTTTCACATACCGATTTAATTTCACTAACAATGGTATGTGCATACTCATCAAGCGAATAATTCATCGAACAGTAATTAGTGCTTTGAGTGCCTTCGTAATCAATGCCGAGTCCACCGCCGACATCCATGGTGCTGATATTGAAACCATCTTCACGTAAYCCGGAATAGTAAAACGCYGCCTCTCGCACAACACTGCGAATATCAGCCAGATCGGTCATTTGCGATCCCATATGAAAGTGCATCATGCGTAAACATTTCTCACTACCATGCTCACGCAACAGGTCACACACCTGAAGCACCTCAGCCGCCAATAAACCAAATTTTGATTTTTCGCCACCACTGTTTTGCCACTTGCCACTACCCATAGTAGCGAGACGAACACGAATACCCAGCAATGGACTCAAGCCAATCCGATCAAATATTTCAAGGCTCTGCTTCAATTCGATGATGCGTTCAATAACAATATAGGTGGTATAACCCAATTGCTGAGCCAATGCGGCGAGACGCAAATATTCTTTGTCTTTATAACCATTACAAATAATGGTTTGTTTTTTGTTGGCGCGCGCCAAGGCAATCAATAGCTCAGCCTTGCTACCCACTTCAACGCCAATATTTACACCCTGCAATGCCAGTAACGTGTCGACCACATTGCGCCGCTGGTTTACTTTTATCGGGTAGGCAGCAATATAATCAAATTCGACCTCACATACTTTCATGGCTTGATCAAACGCTGCTTGCAGTAAGCCGGTACGATGTTTCAAAATGGCGGGGAAACGCAACAATACAGGCAGCTTTAAGCCGCTGGCCTCAACCAGCTGATTTAATTCATAAAGGTCTATTTTACCGTCATTGCCAGGATCGGGTTGTGCGTAGACGTGGCCGTTCTCGCCAATATCAAAATAGCCCCCTGACCATTGCTTAATGGCGTAGGTGGATCTAGCCTTGTCAATGTTCCAGTCCTGCATATACTATCGCACCCTTGTTAATGCACATTCTTGATGGGGCGCAGTATAAGCAATCAGGATGGTGGCTCCCAGTCAATAATCCAGCTTATGGGGTAGTAAATGTTAGACGGAAAATGGTTTACTGAAATCTTTGCGGAAAGTGGCAGCGCCTTTTCTCTACAGATTACGGACAAACTTTACGAAGAACAAACGCCATATCAAAAAATTGAGATATTCGATACCACTCATTTTGGCAAACTAATGAGCATTGACGGCTGCGTGATGCTCAGCAGCCGTGATAATTTTATTTATCATGAAATGATGAGCCATCCCGCGTTATTAAGTTGCGCCACCCCTGAAGAGGTGTTGATTATTGGTGGTGGCGACTGCGGCACACTCAAGGAAGTGCTCAAGCACAAAGCAGTTACTCATGCTGTACAGGTAGACATCGACGAAGGTGTCACACGCGCGTCTGAAAACTATTTCCCTGAACTTTGTACGTCAAACAATGATCCACGCGCTGAGCTTCACTTTGACGATGGCATTGCCTGGATCAAAAATGCCCCGGCTGAATCCATCGATGTGATTATCGTCGACAGCACCGACCCGGTCGGGCCTGCGGAAGGTTTGTTTACACTGGATTTTTTTAGTGATTGTTATCGCGTCTTACGGCAAGGTGGTATCGTTATTCAACAAAGTGGCTCACCGTTGGTATGCCCGAATGAAATCGTTGATATGCACCAAGTCATCCGTGATGCAGGCTTTGATAGCCAACAGACCTATCAATTTCCACAATGTGTGTATCCCTCAGGATGGTGGAGCGCAACCGCAGGCGGCAAAGGAATTGATCTTTCAAACGCGGTAAACAAGGTTCCCGCTACGCTTGATTTTGACACGCTGTTTTACAGTATTGCCGGTCATCATGGCGCGATGGCCATACCACCGTTCTTACAAGCATTGCTCGAAGATTCCAGAAAGCATTAATGGTGGCTAGCAGCCTGTCGGACGTTCAGGTGTTCATAGCAAGGCGAGCGGGAGCAGTTGCCGAGAATCATCCTAAGTCCGACAGGCTCTTAGGGTAAGCTCACATCAGGTTGCGGCGGTTTAGGTGGATTACACCACTCTGCAACCAGCTTTCTTGCGTCTTTCGTGTCTTTGGCTATGTCTTCCGGTGTCTTCCAGTAATACGTGCCGTCTTCCTGCTTGACACGAATACGGCGCGAAACAGCATCCTCAGTATAAAAACGCAACCGCTCTTTGGCTATATCGCAGTTCTTTTGGCGAACCTCGTTATTCTTTGCTTCTTGCTCTGACACAACAGCAGCCCTCGCAGCCTCTTCCTTGGCCTTAACACGTGCTTCACGCTCGGCGTGCAGACGCTGCACGCTGTCGGTACGTGGCTTACCACTTTTTATCTCACGCTCTTGTGCGTCAACATTAAGGGGGGGTGAGTCTGTAAAATGGACGTTTCCTTGCTCGTCAGTCCATTGATAGAGCTTGGCGTGAGCACTTGAAGCTAATAATAAAAGCAAGCAAAGGGCGTAGAATTTGTACATAAAGCAACTCGGAAACAGTGAATCTTGACGCTAACTTAGCGCGAATGCTGCGCAATTTCCAGATTTTTAACACAACACCCCTGACGCCATCACAAAAAAGGGGCGCCGAAGCGCCCCCTGAGTACTGACTTAACAATAAGTTACTTGTTGCTGAACTCCGGATAAGCTTCCATACCGCACTCGGACAAGTCGACACCCGCGTATTCGTCTTCCTCACTGACACGAACACCCATAACGGCTTTGAGCACACCCCAAACAATCAGGCTAGTGACGAATACCCAAGCAAAGATAGTGGCAACACCCGCAAGCTGCGCAAGAAATGTTGCACTATCATTAGTTACCGGCACAACCAACACACCAAATAGCCCCACCGTACCGTGCACAGAGATGGCACCGACGGGATCATCGATCTTCAGCTTATCAAGGAATACGATAGACATAACGACGATGATACCGCCAGCAGCGCCAATAAGGGTCGCCTGCAATGCTGATGGGGTAGAAGGCTCAGCCGTAATAGCGACCAAACCCGCCAGCGCACCGTTAAGTGTCATGGTCAAATCAGCTTTGCCAAACATAATGCGTGCCAATATCAAGGCAGCAATCAAGCCACCCGCAGCAGCGGCATTAGTGTTCAAAAACACCATAGCAACCGACGCAGCATGACCAATATCACCCAGCTTCAAGACAGAGCCACCGTTAAAGCCGAACCAGCCCATCCACAAAATAAATGTGCCTAAAGCAGCCAAAGGCAGATTAGCACCAGGGATGGGGTGAACTTGACCATCGGCACCGTATTTACCTTTGCGCGCGCCCAGAAGTATTACGCCAGCAAGCGCTGCTGCAGCACCGGCCAGATGCACGATACCGGAACCAGCGAAGTCAGAAAAACCCAGATCATCAAGGTTGTACATTCCAAATACAGCCTGCTTACCCCAGGTCCAACTACCTTCCATTGGGTAAATAAAACCGGTCATGACAACCGCGAAGACCAGAAAGGCCCAAAGCTTCATGCGCTCTGCAACGGCACCTGAAACGATCGACATCGCTGTTGCCACAAAGACGACCTGGAAAAAGAAATCAGATGCTTTAGCATATGTCGCATCACCAGTGAAATCTGCTTGTTCTGCCATGCCAGCGAGTACTGCATCAACATCGACTTCTTGTATGCCAGAAAGAAAAACCCCTTCGTCGTACATAATTGCATAACCGCAAACCATATACATAATGCAGGAAATAGCATAAAGCGCGACGTTCTTGGTTAAAATTTCGGTTGTGTTTTTAGCGCGAACCAGGCCGGCTTCAAGCATGGAAAAGCCAGCAGCCATCCACATTACCAGCGCGCCACACACCAGGAAATAAAAGGTATCCATGGCATATTGCAGGTGGAAAATATTACTTTCCATAACGTCCTCCGCAGAAGTTAACTTAGAATTAATTTTTTATAGGGCTTCGTCGCCGGTCTCACCGGTACGAATACGAATAGCCTGACTCAGGCCATAAACAAAGATTTTTCCGTCACCAATTTTGCCGGTATTGGCAGCCTTAGTAATAGCCTCGATCACCTGGTCTGTCATTTCGTCACTCACTGCCACTTCAATTTTGACCTTGGGTAAGAAATCCACCACGTATTCCGCGCCGCGATAAAGTTCGGTATGCCCTTTTTGACGACCAAACCCCTTTACCTCGGTGACCGTGATCCCCTTTACGCCAATCTCCGACAACGTTTCCCGAACGTCATCGAGCTTGAATGGCTTGATGATTGCTGTAACTAACTTCATATCCTCTCCTCACAAAAACAATGGCTTGACTACTCAGCAGAACAAACGCCGCATCCTGGTAAGCTCTGCAATAATCACCAACATACAACCTCAAAGAAACATCCCCTGTTCGCTAACGCATTTCCCTCAAGAACAATAACAACTCGCTAACCGCAACGAATTTGTTGCACCAACCACGCAACGCAAGCTCAATCACGCTGTTAGATGAACCGTACAATGGCATCATTTGTGCCAAACTTATTTTTATATTTAAAATCAATGAGTTACCAGTTCGCCGTGTTTAACATGCCACGTACACGCACTAAAATAGATCGGCCTCATTGCTGTGTCGCACCAAAATGAAACATTCGATCCTGGCATTTATGTCGCCTGAACTATGGGCTAGAATGTATGGTTTACCGTAAACTGGACTACCTTCGATGATCAACCCCAAGCTGTTCGATGACCTTGCCAAAAAACTGGCCGCTGCTGTACCCAGCGGGGTGCGTGCCGTACAGGCCGATCTGGAACAACAGTTTCTTGCCCTCTTGCAAGCACGACTGGAAAAACTTGATCTGGTTACACGAGAACAGTTTGATGTTCAACGGAGGGTACTGGAACGCACTCGCTCCAAAGTAGAAGCGCTGGAAAAACAGCTCGCAGAGCTGGAAGCACTCGAATAAGAAGTCAATATACGTTGGCCGAACCACTACACAATCGAGACAAGTTCAGCCTCTGATTAAACCTGTGCGTTATATCGCGAAATATCAGGAAGAAGAGAGGGAAAGAGGGGGCCTCAAGTCAGCCAAGGGTTACCCCCCTGAATAGCCATCTTAAGTCGCTGCTCCCCTCTGCAATCCCAGTTTACTAGAGATCAACATCCAGGGTGTAAGACAAGACAAACTTGCGTTCGTCGTTATCCAACCCGTCCGAACCAGCATTATCGAGGTCGGTGTCACTGATCATGAATGAAAACGGACCTTTTGCCAGTGCTACATTGTAGTCAATGTATGAACCTGGGACGCCGTTAAATGCTTCACTGAAATCACCATCATGGTAGCCAACGTGAAACGACAGTTCCAATTCAGGCGCGACTTCCACTGCATAATTTGCTGAGTAATAAATTGTGTCGGCAAAACCAAAGCTGGAACCGTCAGCTTCATTTGCCTCCGAGTGAGCAAACACGTTGGCAGAGGCACTAAAGCCGCCAAAACTCAAGGCGCCATAGATCTCTGCAAAATCGAAGTTGGCAGCATCATCGTAGTTGTAGTAGAGATAACCCACATCATAGCCAAGGCCGCTACCCATTTCGCCAGCAAAACCGAAATAAATATCATGTTCGTAAGAAAAATCATCTCCTTCTTCATATTCCACGTTCGATACCCAAGTACCAACGTAGAGACCACTGCCGTGCGCATAGTCAATACCACCCTGAACCGCAGTGCGGTTAAGGGATTGAGTCAGCCCACGCCAAATGTAGTTATTAGCAACCGTTGCATTGGCTGACAATCCCTCGACAGCAAGGGCCGCAGGTGCCAGGGTGGCAGCGCCTATAGCCAGTGATGTCGCCAAAGCAGCAGGGCTCAGTTTATAAATAAAGTTCATTGTTTTCTCCTGTTTCTATTTTTCTGGGATCACCAATGGCGGTGCTAATGTTCGGCTGTTGCTGGACTGTCCAGGAAACCAGCAGCAGCACCTGAGGCATTCCCTAAGCAGCTACCATGCCAAAAATATTTTTCCTTTATAAACAATAGGTTATAGATTATCGAAAGGATTTTATGATTTTTTCCAGGGAAAAGATGCACCGCAGTCGTGCAAAAACAAAAGTAACGCAACACTTTGGGGCGCTATAATTTTTAGAGGAGGTGAAGCGGGGCTTATAACAAGAAGTGTTTCAGGGGAAAGTGGATAAGGGGTTCACTCCGCACCAAATGGCGCATACCTTTGGCCATGCTTTTTTCTACTACGAGACATAAAAAAAGCCACACCACAGTACTGTGATGCAGCTCGGCTCAATGACCAATAGAATTAAACTAGTCAGTCAAAAGACGCCTTGATTTGCCCGGGGCACCGCGCCATATCCGGTTAGACCGAGCAGCCACCGGTGCGTCACTTTCCTCAAAACGGGCAAACTCGGCAACTTCCTGTATCGCAACCCTGCGGCCTCGGTAAGGCACAGATTTACCCGGAGGGCCTGCTCTTCTGACATTGGTTGAAAGCGATTTAACAGGTTCACCACGTTGTTCTTCAAAACGGGCGAATTCTGCGGCATTGGTGCCATCCAGCCTAGTTATTTGGCGCTTAAAAGGCGGTTTGCCCTGATAATTGACAGTCTGCACAACGTCACCGTCTATGCGCTTGACGACAGTTTGTGCGTTAACAGAAGGTATTGCGAAAATACATAAGGCCAAGCCAGCAACTATACCCGTACTACTAATCGCTAGTTTTTTCATTTGAAACCTCCTACTCAATAAAAAATCCAGGTTATTCCATTACTGTGTCACGCGCGCCTATCAACGCGTACACACTTTATCTGACCACAATTAATCATAGGCGTTCATTCGCACGTTATTCAAGTGATTTCTACGCCCTTAGCTAGGGCAAGTGATCAGGTGTTTTCTTCAAGTGCCGCCCGATCAAGCCAAAAAACGCCTCTTATTAGTGCATAAAGCATCATTTTGGTGCAGCTTACTTGGTGGTTCTGCCAAACGAATCTCATAACTCTTTGTTTTAAATAGATTTTTACGTATGGCCCCAGTTTTGCTCTGTACATTGTAAGCCCATCAAAAAGCGAGCAAAAATATGTGCCACCTAAAACCACTATTATCCATTGCTCTGCTTGGTATGCTGCTTGGAACCCAGGCGACTGCACAAGCTTTAGAACTGTCTCTTCCGATGCAACAAGCCAGTAGCGGCAATTTTTATATTCACGCCACCCTAAATGATCGGGTTGAATCTGATTTCCTGCTCGATACCGGTTCCGGTTATGTCAGCCTCAGCGCTAAAACCTTTAATAAACTAAAAACAGATTCGGCCACCGTATTCCAAAGAAACATCACAGGAATCATGGCGAACGGAAAAGCCTTATCGGTTCCTGTCTACCAGATAGCAGAGCTACGCCTGACTCCGAACTGTGTGTTACGGGACATCGAAGTTGCAGTATTCCCCCACGCCGACCGCGACATCCTCGGCCTGAACGCCCTAAAACGCCTACAACCCTTCACCATGCAAATGGATCCGCCCATGCTGACAGGCTCTCAGTGCGCCTAGACAGCTCTAACATCTAGGGCAGTGGTGAGAGCAGGACAATATTGCACAGGCTACCCCCAGCGTTTATTTACTTCGTGTAAACTACATCTCTTGTAAGCTTGCCTGAGTTAGCATCTCGTTTTGACTGTCATCCGCATCCTAAAATAGTGTATTAACCGCTCATTACGGCGCGAGCCATAGAATATGCGAGAAAAATAACGACGCAGCCTGCGCTGAGTCTTAACCAAACAAAAATAAGGATATTGCCACATGGCCTTAGCCAAGGTCTTAAGTCGCGCTGCTGTCGGTATAAGTGCACCACCCGTTATCGTTGAGGTTCACCTGTCACGTGGATTGCCCAGCTTTTCTATCGTCGGACTGCCTGAGACTGCAGTAAAAGAAAGCAAAGATCGTGTGCGTAGCGCCTTGCTAAACTCACAATTTGAGTTTCCGCCACGACGTATCACCGTCAATCTGGCCCCAGCCGACCTACCAAAAGAAGGCGCTCGTTACGATCTCGCTATCGCTCTGGGTATTTTGTCTGCGTCTGGACAAATCAACCCAAAAGCGCTCGATAACTACGAAATTATCGGTGAACTGGGGCTCGACGGCAGCCTGCGCGCCTGCCATGGCGTAGTGCCGTTTGTGCTCGCTGCAAGCAAGGCCGGACACCGCTTGATCTTACCCAATGCCAACGCTGCCGAGGCAAGCCTGGTAAAAACGGCACATTGCGTTGGCGCCGATCATTTACTCGCAGTCTGCGCGCACCTAAAAGACATCGAACCGTTAGCACGTATCGAACCACGCCAACATCTTGATACGACAATTAGCGAAGCAGATCTTAGCGAAGTGCATGGGCAGTTCCATGCCAAACGCGCACTGGAAGTCGCCGCTGCCGGCGGCCACAACCTCATCATGATCGGGCCACCAGGCAGCGGCAAAACAATGCTTGCGTCACGCCTACTTAAGCTATTACCACCCATGACTGAAGATGAGATGCTGGAAACCGCGATGATCAGCTCGATTAGCCAACAAGCTATTGATTGGCAACACTGGGGCCGACGCCCTTATCGCCACCCACACCACACCGCCTCTGCGGTCGCGCTCGTCGGTGGCGGCAGCCTCGCCAAACCCGGCGAAATTTCACTTGCGCATAACGGCGTGCTATTTTTGGATGAACTACCAGAGTTTGACCGCAAAGTGCTCGAAGTCCTGCGTGAGCCTTTAGAGTCCGGCAGTATCTCGATCTCACGCGCGGCGCGGCATGCAGAATACCCCGCTCGCTTTCAACTCATAGCAGCGATGAACCCCTGCCCTTGCGGGTATCATGGTGACAGCAACGTATTATGTCGTTGCTCACCAGATCAAATTAGCCGCTACCGTGGGCGTATTTCCGGGCCACTGCTAGACCGCATCGACCTTCACGTCGAAGTACCCGCTCTACCAGTAAAAGAATTGCGTAATCGTGATGCCGCTGAATCAAGCCATGATGTCGCCAAACGCATTGCCGCAGCGCGCATACTACAATATCAGCGCAGCAATAAAACCAACCAGGCCCTGACAGAAAAAGAAATTCGACAACATTGCGCCATAAACGATGAAGACGCCAACCTGCTACAGCAAGCCATGACACAACTAAAATTATCAGCACGCGCCTATCACCGCATTCTCAAAGTCGCACGCACAATCGCTGACCTGGCAGGCAGCGAAAATATTGCCGGGGCCCATCTCAGCGAAGCCATCAACTATCGGCGAATGGATCGCGGTGTTTGATAAAAAAATCGCCCGCACAACTCAATCAACCGATGCGTTAGCGGTCGACTGATTAAATTTATAACGCATGCCCTGTTTTCGCTCGACTTTGGCTTTCTGCATCGCCCTGCCTCGTGCATCCCTGCACCCGTAATAGCGCTCTAATAACCTGCAATGGAATGAACCATCACAGGCAGCGATGAGATCGCAATAAGAGACATCGTGTCTGTTTGCTGAAAATGGCGTTAACAGCAACGATAACAGACGAAATAATCGTTTTTTCTCTGTACCCAATTACCCCACTATATTGGTCGCCGCATCAAAGCTCCTTGACGCCGAGGTGATAGGAATACCCTTATCATCATAAGACGTATACCTGACTTCAGCATACGTAAAACCAAGGGTAATAATCTCCATCGGGCGATCACGGTGATCCGGCGTAATGCTCACSGCATAATCACTGACAAAACAGTTTTTCAAGGTATAGGCCATATACACCTCGTCACCACGGCCCTTGCCGGTTTTCGTCAGGTGAATAACTGCTTGCTTGCCTTGACCACAACACGCTTCTGCAAAGAGATCCACTGTGGCGATATCCATGGCACGGACAAAGCTTAACTCACCCATACTGGCATTGCTCGATTCACGGTCACCGCGTGTTGAGGCGGCAGAGGTAATCTCGCGATCAACATCCCACGCCAGCTTGTACGCCGTCATCCAGCCTTTGTGCTCAGCGTCTGAGGCTTGCCCGATAATTCCACCGTATTGAATATAAATAGACATTGTGTGCTCCTTATTTGTTTTGTGTGTATTTAACTTAAACCAAGATGCCGTGAAAGAAGCTGTTGACCCGCATTGTTCAGCTTTCCCTCTATCTGCGTATGCGATACGTTCGTATCATAATTGGCCACCATTAGCTCCATATCCGTGGGCTCGTTCTCTGGCCAGACATAAGTCGTATCGGATCTCTGCCAAGGAAAATGATTATTAACATGCTTCACCTCAAGGCTCCAGATATTAGCCAAAATCCAATTAAAACCCGATGTATTCATCGACCATGGGCCAAGATTACGCGGGCCACCATGCCATGGCCTGGCAGAGAGATTGTCAAACTTAGGGCTAAAGCTAATGCGATCACCGATAGCAAGGCGAAGATCACGAATTATCGGTGGCAAACGCCCCTGACGCTCCGACCACGATTCATCCGGGTGTAAGCGTATCAACAAATCTGATCCAGGGTGAAGGTGGCTGCCAAGGTAGACATTGTGAAGGCGCTTGCAAATGGGCGTAATGCCTTCTATKGCCAGTTTTTTCAGTACGCYAACATCGGTCTCGATAATGCCATGCTCACTGTGCCCACARCAGTTGGCAACGAAGCCCYYYAATGCTTCYGKSGTTTTAAAGTGSGCACGGTGTCTCGCCGCAAAGGCTTTTACGGCCKGGTAGGCGCGTTGGCCAAARCGCGTGCCGGMTAGCTCGTTGCTSGAGGTGGTYACATAGTTAACAAGCTTATCGGCAATAYCCTCATAATCGGTGCCGAGCCGCACATTGGCATGGCTTATYTTTTGATCGTAATGCTCTCTAAATTTGTCCTGGGCAAGAYCTGCCGCGGSCAAGGGCAAACTAAACCGGGTCAGTGCCTTRCCGACGGTAGAGGTRGGGAATAAAGTTTTGGTGGCGGTCATACCCATGCCCACCATGGCGGCAGTTTTAAAGGCGCCACCCAGGTTGCCTAGCAAAGGCATATTGTCTTTGGCATAATTAATCGCCGCTTCCTGATGATCAGCCCAGTCGTCTATAGCCTTATCTAACCCCGCTTTACCCGCCTCTTTAGCCTCTTCTTCTGAAAAATTAGCCTTTACCGCTTGTATATCCATAGTGAATTCCTTATGTTGTAGTGTATTAATAGTAGTTTCAAAAGCCTGTTTAGGCAGTCGGCTTGTCTACTGTCAGGCCGTAGGACTCCAACTTTTTATTCAGCCAGTCAAAATCAAAGCCCTCGGCATAACCCGGTTCACCGGGGCATCGGCCATTATCTACATAGGTATTACGATACATACTCATCCAGATATCCGGGTGGGCATGCAGCCACTGCTTGACCTCTTTTTCAGCCTGCACAAGTTGTGGTGACGTCATTTCCTCGACCAACTTGCCGGTGCCATAGGTGTCAATACTTTGAGGGCGATATTCAAGTTCACGCTGAAAACCGGCCGTCAATTCCCATAAGCGACTCCATTTGAATTTCTCGATCTTTCTGCGATCACTGCGATGCGCGGCTGAAAAGCTATTAGCGCCGCTCGTACGGCTATTCACGGCATTAATTAATAACGCCGTCTCAAACGAGCGTTCACGCCAAAAAAATATCTTGTCCTGCCAGAAGGGGTCGACCTTAACCGGCGTATTCAGGCTTTTTTTACCTTCCTCCGTCATAGGCCCATACTCAATAGCTTGCATGCACTGACTTAAGCGGTATTGATCCAGCGCATTGCCGCTGGCAGCACCGCGCTGCACCCACTGCCAGGCCTCACGCTGCGACAGCGGCTTTTCATGGTGCGGTAAGCGAACCGCGTGTTCGTCGCTGTCGGTCTCGATAAATTGCGGCGAATTAATGCTGCAAAACACCCACATGGCCGATTGCGCATTGGAATAGCCCTGCTCTGCCAGCGCCATTAACTCATAAATGTCAGAATAAAGCAGTACAGAGTTGCCCTGACTACGAAGCCTGCCACGAGTGAATTTGGGTAGCTCGCAGATATCACGGTGTTTTTGCTCAAACAGCTCGGCGGGCAAAAAGTCTTCGGGCTTCCAGTTGCTGGTGTTAGGAAAGCCCCGAGCGGCATGTTTAGAACTATCAAATTCCTCACCGCGCGTTGGGCGGTTATAGGCCACCCATTCGTTCCAGGTCAACGCCTCGGTCGGAAGCTCCTGGCTCTCTGGCAATAAACTGTTAACCTTGGGGCCTTCTTGCGGTGGCTCTGGCTCGCCGCAGGCTCTAAAGCCAAGCACGATCAGGCCCAGCAGTATGGCGTTGCTCAGTATGATGGCTAAGGTCTGTTTCATTGTGGCGTGTCACAACGCATTTGGGTTACGGCATTGCTGTGGTGGGGGGGTTCATGTGTAACAAGTCCTTCGTTTAAAAATCACCGATACATCAACTGATTTTTGGTTCTTCGACTGAACCGACTGGGTCTAGTGTAACGTAACTTGAACCCCAAATAAATATCAAAAAACAGGCTAAAACAAGTATCTGCCGATCTCCAATAAGTACTGACTTATTTTGTTGATGCAACACCAAATAGGCTTATCTGTATATTCACTACTAGAAAAGGTAATATTGTTTGGAGCTGGCCACTAGCTATCTGCTCAAAAATACTCGATTCGACAAGGCACTAAATGAAAAAAATTCTGGTAGTTCACTATTCGCAAAGTGGGCAGCTCAACGATGTCACCAAACATTTTACCCAACCATTGGCGGATCACCCGGCGATAGAAGTCACATTTGAAGCGATAGCGCCGGTTAAACCTTATCCTTTTCCCTGGCCTTTTTTTACCTTCTTTGACACTTTTCCAGAGTCGGTCTATTTGGATCCGCCTGAAATGCAGCCCTGTGGCATCTCTGGCGACGAAAATTTTGATCTTGTTATTCTGGCCTATCAAGTATGGTTCCTGTCGCCTTCTTTACCTATTACTGGCTTTTTGAAAAGCGACACGGCAAAGAAACTGCTTAACGGCAAGCCTGTGGTGACGCTGATAGTCTGCCGAAATATGTGGCTGATGGCACAAGAAGAAGTTAAAAATATTTTGGACGAATACGGGGCAAAACTGGTCGGCAATGTCGCCCTGACCGATGAATGCGGTAGCGCTATGAGCTTTTTTTCTACCCCGCTTTGGGTATTAACCGGCAACAAAGGCCCCAGACTTGGCGGTTTGATCCCCAAAGCGGGTGTGGCGCCAGAGGCAATAAAGGCAAGCAAACGATTTGGCGAGCGAATCTGTCAACGCCTTACCGACAACGTGGTGATCGACGAAACCCTACTGCGAAATCTTGAAGCGGTTGACGTTAATGAGCGATTAATCGCAAGCGAGAAAACCGCGCGGCGTGGATTTAAAATATGGGGCAGGTTAATCCGCTCAATGAGCCCATCTGGTGATCCCAAGCGTAAGCCGATTTTGTTAATATATGCTCTCTTTTTAATTTTTTTCATCTGCACTTTTATTCCACTGAGCGTTTTAATTAAGGCAGCAGTCGCACCTTTTACAAAGGTGCGTGTTAAAAAACAAAAATATTATTTCGAACAACCTTCCGGGTTCAGGGACTGAGACATTTATTAATGCCTAACGCTTACATCACCAATATTGCTTCTTTTTTGCCAAACCAGCCGATAGCCAATGATGAAATGGAATCTGTGCTTGGAATGATTAATGGCAAGCCATCTCGTGCGCGTCGCACTATTTTGCGTAGCAATGGCATTAAGAGCCGTTACTACGCAATTGACCCAAAAACCGGTGCAACCACTCATAGTAATGCACAGCTAACCGCCGAGGCAGTAAGAAAACTCGACTGCAAACAGATTGATTGCCTGGCCTCTGGCACCTCTATACCCGACCAGTTAATGCCAAGCCATGCCGTAATGGTTCACGGTGAGCTAGGCATACCACCCTGCGAAGTGGTTTGCACCAGTGGTGTCTGCCTAAGCGGAATCACTGCGCTCAAATACGCCTGGATGGGTGTGCTTAGCGGCGAGTTCCGCCATGCAGTCGCCACCGGTTCGGAAACTATCTCGGCAATGATGCGTGGACGCTGTTTCGACGAAGAGGTGCAGGCAAACATTGTGGCCTTGGAAAAACGCCCCGAAATCGCGTTTGAAAAAGACTTTTTGCGCTGGATGCTCTCCGACGGCGCTGGCGCAGTACTTATAGAACCCCAGCCCGCCCGCGAGGGTCTATCGTTAAAGGTGGAGTGGATTATCGAACGCTCCTACGCCAACGAAATGGACACTTGCATGTATGCCGGCGCCGATAAACAAGCCGATGGCTCGCTTAAAGGTTGGCGCGAATATACTCCTGAAGAATGGCTTAAAAAATCTGTGTTTTCTATAAAACAAGATGTAAAACAGCTCAACGAACATATCATTCACTACACTGTTGAAAGGCTGCTTACAGAAGTTAAACAATTAAAAGGCATCAAACCCGACGATATAAATTGGTTTGTGCCGCACTACTCATCAAACTTTTTTCGAGAAAGAGTAGCTGAAGGTTTGCGCAAGGTGAACTTCGAAATCCCTTTTGAGCGCTGGTTTACCAACCTGGACAGCACCGGCAACACTGGCGCAGCGTCTATCTATATCATGTTAGATGAACTACTGCATTCAGGACGCCTGAAAGCTGGCGAGACTCTACTCTGCTATGTCCCTGAAAGCGGCCGAATCTCCAGCGCCTTTATGTTGTTGACTGCCTGCAGCGCCGACTAATGAAACAAAACGACGTACCCCAGGACCACATCAAAACCCTGGGTGGTTTACGCAAAGCTATGTATGCCACAGATGAGCAGGGCAACTATACCGTAGTGCCGTCCGACGGCTGGGAAGCGGAAGAGCTGGTGCTAAATCAAGCAATAGAAGAATTTGAACGGCAAACAGACGAAGCCCTGGCACGTTGTCGATCAAACATTTCCTCGCCGCTTGAATACCACATGTACCACTGCCGCATGGATCAGATTGTGCTTGCTCAAAGTACGGGGTTCTTCAAATGGCAGGTAAAGCGCCATCTTAAGCCTGCCCATTTTTGCCGATTGTCCGCAAAAAAACTCGCGCGTTATTCCGAAGCACTGGGCTTGTCGATAGACCAACTGAAATCCTTGCCGGACGAATAAAAATCAATGGAAAAAATAAAAATCCCCTTTGAGCACAGCCACTCTGCGCATTGTGAAAGCGGCGTCATTACCTCGCTTCTTCGCCACCAGGGACTCAATATTTCTGAGCCCATGGCCTTTGGTATATCTGGCGCGCTCACCATGGCTTACATCCCTTTTCTAAAAATTGGAGGGATGCCGCTGATTGGCTATCGCATGCCTCCCAAGTCAATTATTCGTGGGCTAGCGAAGCGTCTTGGCATCAAAATGCACACAGAAACTTTCCGCTCCCGGCAAGCTGGCATGAATGCGCTTGATCGTTATTTACAAGATGGCCGCCCGGTTGGGCTACAAACCTCAGTCTATTGGCTGCCTTATTTTCCAGCCGAGATGCGCTTTCACTTTAACGCCCATAATCTGGTGGTGTTTGGTAAAAGTGACAATGAATATTTAATTAGTGACCCAACCCTTGAACAGCCGGTAAGTTGTGACGCAACATCGCTAAAAAAAGCACGATTCGTAAAAGGCATGATGTCACCGAAAGGTCTTATTTATTACCCAACGTCAGTGCCAGATAACGTCGATTTAAAAGCACCCATTCTCTCTGCCATTCGCGCCAACACAAAAATGATGCTGAAAACGCCCATACCTCTCGTCGGTATCAAAGGTATCCGCACACTAAGCAAGGCCGTGCGTAAGCTCGGTGCCAAACACGATAACCACACGCACCAAAACAAGTTATTCCTCGGCCATATTGTTCGTATGCAAGAAGAAATCGGAACTGGCGGCGCAGGCTTTCGCTTTCTCTATGCCTCCTTTCTGCAAGAAGCCGCGCCCATTGTCGACGACGCCCGATTGCAAGTAGCCGCCACTATGCTCACAAACACTGGCGATGAATGGCGCAGCTTTGCTCTTCATGCAGCAAAAATGTGTAAAGGGCGAATGGATATGGATTATGACAAACTGGCAGATCAGCTTTTGGTTTGCGCTGAACAGGAAGAAGAGATTTTTTTGAAACTCTCAAAAATTTAGGTTGGCGCTAGCCTCTCTGATTTTATATCGAAGTTCAGTTGTTGAACATAGCCAACCCATAACTTCCAGTATTTTTAAGAATATGTGATCTTCGTGTAAAAATAACGACGCGTTATCACAAAAACACAGGCCTTTAAATATCCACTTAGCTAACTGTTATATGTTTTTACGAATTTTATTAATTTTTTCATATATTTGAAATGACATTCCAAGATCTCCAGGACTGAGATTCTTTTTTCGGATAAAAACATACTTCGTGCCAAAATATTTTCCAGGACATGATTCCGTTTTTTTAATGATCCATTGTGCTTCAATACGAAACCAGTATACCTGACTAGAAAAGGGTGAGGTATATCTACATATTGCCTGTACCAGATCAAGGGTAAACCAAAAGAATTTTCCTTTTAATGTAGACCTAGCAACCCTATTTCGGTTCAAGTAGACAGTTAATTTTGAAAGAATCTTCAGGTGAATCTTCTGATAAAGATTAACTTCAATTTCCACCCGACCTGATTCATACAATTCTTTCCAGGCTATGGGTATGCCATTCATTTAAACATGTAACGTTTTGCGTAGCCTGTAATGCAGCGAAAGGGTATATAGTTGACGCAATTGTTATACACGCTTACGTTTGCCCCTGAATTTTGGATCCTCACATACAACCCTTGCCTTTTATAATGACCATTTATTATTTTGCTTAATAGGTGACAATATTCAGTAACACCTAACAATTTATTTTCTAAGCGTTCTTTGCCTTTTCCCTTCGGAATATTCTTAAAGAATGGTGATTCTGGTTTTTCAATTTGTATGGTTTCAACATCATCATATTCAGCTCGATTAGTATCGCCGATAAATTCAACGTCAACTAATAGTGTTCGCTCATCTATGACCTGTTCAACTGCACTTTTAATATAATCCGGCATATCATTTTATTGTGTATAACAGTTTATTCTTTCGCCACCCACTTTCAGAGATTGAACACAATGAACTAACTCGGGTTGCATGACAACGAGATTCGCGATCGCGGCTAATGATAAGTAGCTTTCCGTCAGAATCGCTTTCCAAAAAACCATTGATAGCACCGGCGTTGAGCCCATTCCAGGCTTGCTGACCAAAGCCTACTTTTCGTGTGCCGACAGGTAATGTTGCCAGGCAACGCTTAATTAGTTCGCTATCGCAGCCTAAACCGAAAAACAATAAAAGTGGTTGACGATAAGTACCGGTGGGGCTGGCACAAGAGGTAAGCGATGTGATCAAAGCATCGTCAGAATCAAACATGCGGCTTTCTTCAATAACACCGATTGTCTCATCATTAGCGTTGCCGCTAACTAGAAACCAGTGACTACCTTCGCCGAGTTTGGTATCGGCAGGAAGATGCATACGCTGACACTGATGAAATAGGGGATGAGAGATTTCATCGACGATACCAATTAATGACTGGCCAACGCGGCCCGCGTGAATATCCAAAGCGGCGATTTCCAGAACCGATTCAAACGCGTGAACGTCACGCGTCACAAACAGATTTTGGCCACAAAGGCCGAGATCTTTACCGACGTAATAGCCTGCCGAATTACCCAGTGTATTAATAAAACTCACTGGCCGCGGTTCGCGATGGTCTCTAAATATGTTCTGCTGAACATCAATATTCATTGATGTAGGGCCAGCACCTGAGGTGAGATAGACGGCAGTCTGTGCATCCAGCAACTTGCCCTTGGCACAGCGCCCTGCACCGACCAAAGCAAGCTGTATAAAACGGTCGATACGACGAAAACGCTGGGTGCATACCTCGGTCATCGCTTGCTTCAAATCAGGCTGAACACCACTCTCGACGGCATCAAAATACACGGCACCCATCGACTGGATGTAGATTGGCTTATCCATGGCTGACAATCAGGCTTGTGTTATTTCCACCAAATCCAAAATAATTAAACAGGTAGTGTCCGCGTACAGGTGCGGGTATTGTTGTTTGCAGTGGTGTAATAGCCAATGCGGGATCAACGGTTTTAAAGCCTGGCGTTTTCGGTAGCAGGCCGCGCTGCAATGCTCCGGCATAAAGAACCAGTTCGTTGATTCCGCAGGCACCAAGAGTATGGCCGATATAGGGTTTAAGTGCAGAGATTGGTGGCAGCGATAAGAAGACTCGGTTTAGACCGGCAGATTCGCCTTGATCATTGAGTTGGCTTCCCGTTCCATGCGCTTTAATGGCTGTTATATCGTCGGCATTAACACCCGCATCGAACAAGGCTGCATTGATTACCGCGGCTATGGACGTTCCATCAGGGTTGGCTGTCGTAACGCTATAGGTATCACAATTGCTCGCACCACCCTGTATAACAAATTTTCCATCGGTACCTGTGCCAGCCCCATCGGTATTGCCGTCAACGGCGGAAAGAACAATGGCACCGCAGCCTTCGCCGAGAACCAGGCCACTGCGGTCTTTATCAAACGGGCGCAAGCGATCAGACGTAATTAACTGTAGGCCGTTAAATCCGGTTAGCGACGTCACATTATAAAGCTCAAAACCAATAACCAGCGCATGTTGACAGATACCTGCCTCTATCATTCTTGACGCGCCCAGCAATGCATTGGCGCTGGCGCTGCATGCCGTGCTATAGGAAAAATCTGGCCCGCGAAAACCGAGTTTGCGACGCAGGTGTCCAATCAAGTGTCCGAAACCGGTAACGGGTAGAGGGAAAGCCTGCTCACATTTAGCACCACGCAGATCTTGCTGGTACAGATGTTCTGCTATGCCAATATCGTATGAGGATGAACCAATAAACAGGGCCATGGTGCTGGTCTCAACTTCATTGAGCCTTGCGTCATCGATAGCTTCTTTAACGACTGATTCGAAAATCCGGAAAAAGCGCTCAGGGGATTCGCGCGGTTCTTCCGTTGCAATTCCGTACCACGGCATGTTGATGGGCTCTGGGAACCAGTCAATTGAGACACGCTGTGGAGCAAGCACCGGTGACGCTGGCACAGGCTCTTCAGCCAGTAGTTGTTCTACTGAAGCCTTTGCATTGGCACCCAATGCGCAAGACAAACCCTTGCCGGCGATTACAGCTTTACGAGCGGCCATTCAGGAGAGAATAAAATCTGCTAGCGTTTCAATTGACGTTAACGCCAACCGACTTTTGTTGCCGCCTTCAATTCGTTTTCCGTAGCGCTCTTTAACTGCAAGGGAAATTTGCAGCCCATCGAGGGAATCTAATCCCAGGCGGCTTCCTCCACCCAAAAGCAACTCTGTGCTTTCGATGTCGTTAGCACCTAACTCTGTGTCACATTCTTCCACAATCAGCGCTTTCAATTCCTGCATAAGCACTTCTTTATCCATAGACTCCATCTCTAATTCTGTCCTAGCGGCGGCCGAGAAGCTTAACAGATAGCAATAACATCAACATACCGAAGCCCATTAAACTTGCGGCCTCTGGCAGCACATCTATTACACCACCATTGCGCAACACGATATCCAAAAAGCCCTCCAACCCCCACGCCATTGGCGAGATTAAACTAATATCCTGCATTACTGGCGGCATAATAAATCGCGGCACCATAACACCACCGATAGCTGCAAGAATAATATTACTGATACCTGCAAAAAGCGTCGCCTGTTCACTGGTTTTCGCTATATTCGCCACCAACAATGCAAAAGCCACAGCAGCAAAGCTGGCAGCAAATGCCATGACAAGCAGCCCCGCCATAGAAGAACCCAGCGTTAGTGCGTCGCCACCCAATAAAGGAACGACCCAAATACCCACCATAAACATCAGCACCACTTGCATCAGGTTAACACCAAGGTAGGGAATTAATTTGCTGGCCAGAAATCGCACACGAGAGACGTTCATTGTCATCAAGCGATCGAGCGTGCCTTGAGAGCGCTCGTTGATCAGGGTGGTGGAAATAGGGATCGCGATAAAAAACATGGAAAACACCAACCAGGCCGGTACGCTCTGCTGAACAGACGTGGGAATGGTAAGCTCACCTTCTTCACCAAATAAGGTTTCTACTTCTAACGGTAGCTCAAACGAAGCTTTATCAGCAGACTGATTAGCGGCGCCCAGCAAAAGCTGCCCCATCAAATCACGAACCGAGGCTTCAAATAGCAACACCATAGCTCTGGGTGTACCGGGAGCCACCTGTATTTTAAGTGGTTCCAATTGCTCTGGATCGGTCAGTGCATCGGAAAAAACGGGCGGAATCAGTACTAAAAACTGTACCCGATCACCTCTGGTCATGGCTTGTTGCTCGGCAAGTGATAAGTCGCTTTCTATGCGCTGAAAGTTATCGCTATCCAAAAGCTGCTGCGCCAACCATGGCCCGCTTTCACCTTCATCGTCGTTGATTAGAAGGTAATCTATTTTGACATTTGAGCGCTCGCTGAAGGTATCCTGCATGGCAAGAGACATAATCAAAATAAAAATTGTAGGCATCAAAAATAGCAGCATTAAGGCATGCAGGTCACGCGACAGTAGCAGTAGCTCTTTCTTAAGAAATACAAACAACTGAGCCGCCTAATCTCTTAATGACCGATGGGTTAGTTGAAGAAAGAGATCCTGCAAGTTGTATGTACCGTAATTCAGCCGGGCAATGTTGACACCGTCATTTGCCAGCGATTGCAGTAATTTGCCCAGATCAAGCTCTGTAATTGACTCGATGCGTAGCTGCAAACCACCCGCTGAAATTTCCACCGACTCGGGCAAAACAAACCCTTGTGGAAGCTGTTGTTGTAGCGATATTGATGCTGCGCCGGTTTTTCCCTGCGCCAATAACTCAAGCAAAGAGCCGCAAACCAACACCCGACCATGGTCGATAATGGCAATGCGATCGCAAAGAAACTCCACTTCATCCATGTAGTGCGAGGTGTAAATCACCGTTGTACCACGAGCATTGATATCGCGTATCGCCTGTAAAATAAACTGGCGTGACTGAGGGTCGATCCCCACAGTCGGCTCATCAAGAAACAACCATTGCGGTTGGTTTAACAAACCAATGGCAATATTTAAACGGCGTTTGAGTCCACCTGAAAATAATGCAGCCCGTTTGCTTAAAACGTGTTTTAAACCTGTTATTTCAGTCGCTTCATTTATGCGCTGCTGAACAGTTTCACCTCGAATGCCCTGCACTCCAGCAAAGAAATTCAGATTTTCCGTGGCGGTAAGAGAAGGATAAAACGCATATTCCTGGGGAATCCAGGCAATTGCTTTTTGCACCTGTCCCCGCTCATGGCTCAAGTCCATTCCACCAATAGTAATACGGCCATTTTGAACCTTGCGCAAACCGGTGAGCAACGACATCAACGTTGTTTTACCCGCACCATTAGGGCCAAGCAGGCCAAATAATTCGCCATCACCCACGTTCAGGTCAATAGCAACCAGCGCTGGCTCGCTCGCGCTGGCATATTGGTATGTCAGCCCTTCGATAGCTATCACTTAAAGGAATCTCGTGGCTGGGTGCAGATTATTGTTTTCACTACTGGCTTTAGTCTGTGCATATATAAATATGGGGTTCACTGGTTTTCTTCGCAGATGGCGTAAAGCAGGGGATTCAGGCGGCTCTGATACGCACACTAGTATGGCACGACGGCCTTGAGCCCGTTGGCCTTTACGACATAAGATACTATTTCCAGATCGGACGCACTGAGACTTTGAAACAGAGTCAGTGTCTCGGCGCTATTACCATTTTCATACTGCCCTGACACATCAAAAGTAAACATACGCCCAGCGCGCACGGTGTTGGTTTCAACATTTCTGATACGAATGTTTTTGAGTCCGCCAAGGTCTGTTTGCACATTCGCCATAAAATCGATCCATCTTTGGCGCGAAGCCGTACCCAATATACCTTCGGATAGCATTTGGCTGGCGGCTTCAAAGTCTTTATTTTTGAGATGCGTGTAAAAACTGCCCGCAACTTCATTGGGGTCGACTTCCAGCGTTTTCTCGCAGGCAAGCAGCATAAACATTGCAGCAAACAGGCAAATGTGGGCAAAACCACTTTTCAGGCACTTCACGCTCACAATAAAACTCCAAAACAGACCATATTCAATGATACGTTAGCGCTTGGCATATGTCAGCGTTACTGTCCCCGTAACTGGTGAGTAATCTGTTAAAATGCAAAAATGGATGTCAGCGAAATATTAAACCCTCTTAATGAAGCCCAACGTAATGCCGTCACTGCCGACGGTCAACATACCCTGATACTAGCTGGCGCCGGCAGTGGTAAAACACGGGTATTGGTTCATCGAATTAGTTGGTTGATCGAGGTCGAGAAGCTCTCGCCTTATGCGATTCTGGCCGTCACCTTTACCAACAAAGCCTCGGCCGAAATGCGTGGTCGCATTGAAAGCCTATTGGGTATTCCGGTTGGCTCGATGTGGGTCGGCACTTTCCATGGCCTTGCCCATCGTTTACTAAGAACACATTGGCAAGATGCGGGGTTGCCTCAAGGCTTTCAAATTCTCGATTCGCAAGACCAGCAACGTGTCATCAAACGTCTAATCAAGGCCATGGACCTGGATGAAGCACAATGGCCGGCAAAACAAGTGCAAGGCTTTATTAATTCGCGTAAAGACGATGGTTTGCGCGCCGCTCACATCGAAGATCGCGGCGATCCTTATCTGCGACAAATGGTCAGGATATACCAAGGCTATGAAGACATTTGTCAGCGCGGCGGTCTCATCGATTTTGCCGAGTTGTTGCTGCGTGCGCTTGAGCTGTGGCGCAATAAGCCCGAGGTATTGGAACATTACCGCAATCGCTTTTCCAACATTCTGGTTGATGAGTTTCAGGATACCAACTCTATACAGTATGCTTGGGTACAAATGTTGGCCGGCGGCCAAAACAAGCTGTTTGTCGTCGGTGACGATGATCAGTCCATCTATGGCTGGCGTGGTGCAAAAATTGAAAACATCCAGCGCTTTAGCAAAGACTTTAGCGGCACACAAACATTTCGCCTGGAACAGAATTATCGTTCAACCGGCACCATACTTAAAGCCGCTAATGCGCTAATCTCGAATAATTCATCGCGACTGGGTAAAGAATTGTGGACTGACGGACATAATGGCGAGCTCATTCAGCTTTATCGTGCCTTCAACGATTTTGAAGAGGCACGCTACGTCGTAGAGCAAATCACTATCTACACGTCGCTTGATATGCGGCGCAGCGATCACGCCATCCTCTATCGCTCTAACGCACAATCACGTTTATTTGAAGAGGCATTGCTAGCGCGTGGTATTGCTTATCGTGTCTATGGTGGCCTGCGATTCTATGAGCGCGCTGAAATAAAAGATACACTCGCTTATTTACGTTTAATTAGTAATCGTCATGATGACGCGTCGTTTGAACGCGTCATTAATCTGCCTACGCGTGGCATCGGCGAGCGCAGCTTGCAAGCTATTCGCGACCATTCACGTGATTATCGCGTATCATTATGGGATGCTGCCTGCGCGCTATGTCAACAGCAAATGTTGGCATCACGCGCTATTAGCGCGCTGTCAGGTTTTATCAGTCTTATTGAAAAACTGGCTGATGATTGTAATGGGCTCGAACTTGGCGATACCGTTGAATTAGTCATCGAACACACTGGCCTGATTGAGCACTTTAAAAAAGACAAAGGCGAACGCGGTCAGGCCCGTATCGAAAACCTGGAAGAACTTGGCTCTGCGGCTAAACAGTTTCAGTTTGATGAATCGATGGACATGTCACCACTCGATGCCTTTCTCTCTCACGCCTCGCTCGAAGCAGGTGATTCCGAGAGCAACCAAAGTGATGACTGCGTGCAATTAATGACCTTGCACAGCGCTAAAGGTCTGGAATTTCCCGCCGTATTTTTATGCGGCGTAGAAGAAGGACTGTTCCCACACAAAATGTCGGTCAACGAACCAGGCCGCCTCGAAGAAGAACGGCGTCTTTGCTATGTCGGCATTACTCGTGCCCGACAAAGATTGTACATCACTCACGCCGAAACACGTCGCATCCATGGTGCGGAAACTTTTGCCGCGCCATCGCGCTTTATTAAYGAAATACCCGAGGAACTAATGAAGGAAATTCGACCTAAACAGCGCGCCCCACTAGTCAGCTCTATTCGCCACAACCGGCCATCAGTAAAACGGCGGCGCGCGGCGCCGGTCGATGAYGTGCCTTTRGGCTTGCGTCTCGGCCAACACGTGTCACATRCGAAATTYGGCGAAGGCACCATYATGGSCYATGAAGGYCAGGGYGMYCAGGCMCGYGTCCAAATCAATTTTRGCTCGGCTGGAAGTAAGTGGTTAGTCGCYGCCTACGCCAATCTGCAAGCCTTATAAGTACCRMRMTGNNANNAANAGACGTCAGTTTGTGCAAGGCCTTGGCGCTGCCGGCGTCGCGACTGGTTTAGCCGCTTGCGGACGTAGCGAGCAAGGCCCGGCTGGCGCATCAAACCGACGCTTTAACTGGAAACTTGTCACCACTTGGCCACCGAACTTTCCCATTTTTCATGAAGGTGTTGAACGCTTTAGCCAAGACGTTAGCAAGATGAGTAATGGTCGGCTGCGTATTACCGTGTTTGCCGGTGGCGAATTAATCCCTGCCTTACAAAGCTTTGATGCCGTTTCTCAAGGCACTGTCGAAATGGGACACGGCGCTGCCTATTATTGGTCCGGCAAAATTCCTGCAGCGCAATTTTTTACTGCTGTACCTTTTGGCCTGAACGCACAAGGCATGAATGCCTGGTTGTATTACGGTGGTGGTCGCGAACTGTGGCAAGAGATTTATGAGCCCTTTAATCTCATGCCCTTACCGATGGGCAACACCGGCGTGCAAATGGGCGGCTGGTTTCGTAAAAAAATTAACTCCATTGCCGACCTCAAGGGACTGAAAATGCGCATCCCCGGGCTTGGCGGCAAAGTTATGGCCAAGGCCGGTGTCAATCCCGTCTTGTTATCAGGCGGCGAAATTTATACCTCGTTGGAGCGCGGCAATATCGACGCCACTGAGTGGGTAGGGCCCTATCATGATTTACGCCTTGGCTTGCATCGCGCAGCCGATTATTACTACTATCCCGGCTGGCACGAGCCAGGCCCAACATTGGAATTGTTAATCAATAACAGTGCCTGGCAGCAATTGCCCGAAGATTTACAATTGATAGTAGAAAATGCTGCAGCCGCCAGTAATATCTGGATGTTATCCGAATTCGAAGCCAAAAACTTGGCCGCCTTAAAGACTCTGCGCGAAGAACATAAGGTTCAGATTTTGCCTTTCCCCGATGATGTCATTCAGCAACTGCGCAAGTTCACCGAAGAAGCCCTTAACGAGCAAGCAGCCAAAGACGCCACCTTTGCCAAAGTGCTCACCGCCTATCGCGCCTTTGCTTCGGGCAATGCCGAGTGGAGCGCATTGTCTGAAGCGGCCTACGCACAGGCATTACGTTAAACCTCTACACGGTGACTCGGCCGACGTTATACTGCTACCTTACTCTGGCAACAAAGCGTTTACAGCAAAACCTGAGCCTGGCTCATATCAACACCCTTCAAATCAAGCCGATCAAGATCTACGTGAAAAAATTTTGTGCTGCCCAGTTTGGCTCCTTGTAGTAGGGCGCCATCCAACACTGCGTTACTAAAGTCTGCTCCCGTTAAATCTGCTCCGCGAAAATCGGTATTGATTAATTTAGCCAAACGAAAATCCGCATGAACGAGGCTGGCATTCTGTAAATTCGCCTCACTCAAATTGTGTTCTATAAGATTGGCTTCATTAAGCTGCTGGCCACTAAGGTCAACACCAATAAGTTGATCACATGCAAGACTAATCAATGGCTGGAAGCCTTTTTTATCGTATATATGAATCACGCCTTAACCTGTATTGCTTCACTATTAAAATCAAAATGAAAACCCGCCATGCCGCACTTGCATGCAGCCAATCGTAACCATTCAGTTCGAGTTCGAAAAAATGGGCGGCGGGGTATTCTGGCAAATCACGCACATGGACAATAGCGCACGACCCGTTGCATCGATTGCTGAGTATGTACGAGATTGGCACCTTACCTGTAGAAACCTGATAGGCCGGCGACCAATCAATTTGGTATTGATCAAAATCGGCGCAGATGCGTCTGGCGTCCGGCTCATTAGCCAAAACCCCAGCCCAGTGACAATCATGTCCCAGCTGGCTTAGCACCACCAGAGTATTTGCGGCATTGCCGCCACGACAAATGTGTTGAGAGATTGCACGCCGCTCGCTGTCCTCAACGGGATAGTGATCAACGCTGTTAATTACGTCTAGCGTAGCATTTCCCACACCAAGAATACTCGCCATAACACCTAAATTAGCGGGCAGTTTAAAGAGGCGCGCTTTTTTGCTTCGCAAAAGCCGTAACGCTTTAAACTGCCTGCTGGATTTTTTTGTTAGCCTTTTATTTTAGTAGACTTAGGAAATTACAACAGTCTACTCCAACTTCTTCCATACTACAGACTGCTGGAATTTTATAGTTTGATTTAAGTGTGGGCAACACACTTTGTCGTCCTTCCTCACTAACAAGGGTAGCGCCCGATTCTAGTGCTATTGCAATAATAAATAAATCATTTCCCCCAACTCCCTTAGTATATTTTTCTTCGCGAATACCGAGTAATTCCTTTATATTCTTAGCTATTAATAAGCTTGTAGGGGGCAAGTTGTAAATTTTAATTTTATTCTTTTTTAACCATTCTGCACACTCAGGTATTTTATGACTTACTTCTTCAAAAACTTTTTTGAGATGACAAACGTTTTATCTTGTATATCGCTAGAAAACCATTTCCAAAGAGATTCAAAATGCTGATTTTCTGGAGGGTAATTGTCCCAAGCGTGAATCATGGATGAAGCATCAAAGCTATACATATTGCTCCAATTGCCGTACATCACTAATTTTTAAATTATCAAGGTAGGTGCTCGCCTTGGTTAAAGTAATTTTTTTATTATGCAAAGAATCAAATACAGCATAAACAAAAGGCTTGCCAAAAACATTCATAGACTCTCTATGCCTATATTTTCTTGGTATACCACGTTTAGAACTAATTTTACTAGCTTCTTTTCTTAGTTCATTTTCTTTGTAATCTGCGTAATTTTGATAATGATATTGAGATATTTTTCCATTAATTAACAGCCGTACCAGTATCGCTCTGTTGCTCACACTCCATAGCTTCCTATAATCTGCCAAAAAATAATCATACTCTTGAGCTTGTAATTCTAGAAGCTGCTCTGTGTCGATTTTATTTAAAAATTCATCAGGAATTAATAAGTTACCAGCAAATTCATTTGCCTCTTTTTCTTTACCTTGATAGCTATAAAAATCCTCTTTATTATCAATTGCACTTTCTTTATGTAATAACAAGTGAGCCAATTCATGCATTAAGGTGAAAGTTTGTGCGCCTGAACTCACCTGTTTTTTGATGACAATTATTGGTAACACGTCATAATACAAAGAAAAACCACGAACTGGATTCTTCTTATCTATTTGCCATTTACCATTATATCCATTGGATACAATAACCATGATACCTTTTCGCTCAACTGCATCGCGCATATCATCAAAATTGTCAGATTCAGCTAACCCTAACCATTCTCTAATATATGCACTTATACTTTTTGTATCCTCATTTAAGTTTAAGCCGTTGGGGTACCAAGTATTGTTTATCGTCTCACCTAAGTCTTCTAATAGTCCCAGGTAAACATGTCTTTGTTTTTCAACTTGCTCTACAAAACTACGTAGCTTTGTAGAGTGGATTGGTTTTTGATTATTAATTGTGCGAAATTGAAGAGAGTATATTTCTTCCTCTTGAGGTACTTCAGATTCAAGAAAAAACAATAAGTTACGTTTAAAATAATTTGCGATTTTTTCCAACTGATTGACACTGAAAGCTTCTTTTCTTTCCATCGCTTGTTCCAATGTTTTTTGGGCAATATTAAGCTTTATAGATAGTTGATTAATATCTATCTGCACCGCATTTAAGCACCACTTTAGTCGGCTTGGATTAATAGCTATTTTTTCCATAACTTTATTATAACTTACTCAATGCATATCAGATATGGCTTATTATTTTAGTTAGACTAACGCCTTGCTCAGCGGCAGGCTAAAGTGGCGGTTTTTTTGTGTAAAATGGAGCTTGCGACATACACAAAAAAACCGCTGCTTTGGACTGTCCGCTGGAGCTATTTGTTATGCATTTTTTAGTGCCCACTCATCTGCTAACGATTTTATTAGGGAATCCTGATCCATATACATAGTGTATCTATTTATATTCATATCATTAAGATCTTTCATTATTTCTGCTTTCGATAATTTATTTACTTTAATCTCAATTATTTTATGATCATTTCTATCACGTTCAGCAACCTCTTTAAATGGAATAAATTCCCATTCATTAGTAAAAACAATTGGTATCAGATATTCTGATTGCTGGGCTATATGCCTATTTCCAACTTCAACATACCGTCCTATATGCCTATAATCTGGCACATCATTTCCACTATTTCTTATTTTTGGCGGAATATAAACAAATACCTTGCCATCTGTCTTTGTTCTATTATTAAAATTCTCGCAAGCAAAAAATAAAGCAACATACAACGACCTGCTCCAATCGATTAATGGAGTTGGAAAACCATGATGCCGTAAATATGCCAAATATTCCATTTCGGGAGGCTCCCAGCTTCCCTTTTCATATTGCTCAAAATCAAATGGATATCCCTCTCTAGTTGTTTTTCTTTTGAATCTTTTTTCTATAAGCGGGTTAATGAGTGTCTTATAGGCATCTATTCGAAGATAATACTCTTTACATCCTATTTTTTCTTTTCCATGCCGCTCTAGTGAAGTTTCTATTTTCCACTCTGAATTAGACTGCCCCCGAAATAGTATGCTATTACTTCGTTCTCTGTCTGACTTGATCTTCTTAACTTCAGTTACATACTCGTTAATATGTGAAATCATTTATCTACCAACATTTTTTTCATAACGTTAAAACATGCACCGTGAAGGCGGGTAGGATTGAGCGTGTTGTTATTAGCTAGTCGTCCCTGAAGAATACCTAAGTCCTTAATTTTAAGGAAATAAGCGAGCAATAGAGGTAAAATAGTTTGCAAGAAATGTGTCTTTCACATG